>CAIRSV010000129.1 GCA_903881265.1 uncultured Bacteroidota bacterium | reverse complement strand
CCAACTTTTCTAACGCATTAAAATCAACTGTCTTATTGCTCTTGAAGGGAGTGACAAGTGCTACACCGGTTCCTCTAAATTGATTTGCGCTCATACGGCTTTATATTTAAGGTGTTATTGATCTTATTGATGAGGTCATCCAAACTTTCATCGTGTCCTATCGGAATTAATACATCGGTGCAATGTTTGAAATGATCGAGATATGGACCTACGCGGCAACGAGCATTTGACATATGTGAAAGGTAATGCAGGGGTGGGCAGTTTTTGAAGAAGAGGTTGAGTAACAGATCATATTTTTTTGCTATAAAACGATCTGTACGCGGACAGTGTGGCAACATCGTCTTACGGTCGAGGTCTTCCCAATTGAATGATTGTAGTATGACATTATGATCATTTTCTTTCTTGTCGATGAAGATGAGAACGTCACATTCATAGCCAAGGTGTTCTAGTTTCTTCTTATAGTTGCTAATTGTTTCTTGGTCGATGAGGTCGGTATAATAGCAGTTGATACCAATACGGTAGGTGCCCGAAAAGTTGACAAACTCATGCCTGATATCTTCACTCGGTTGCAATAAAATAGCCGTCGTGGAGGTTTGAATAGGGATTATGCGCTCCTGTATTTTTTTGAAAAAAGACAACGTAGATAGATTAAAATGTTTTTCGGTCAGTTATGAATAAATCTGTGTTATGATGTTACTTCATCATAGAATCCCATCGTAGAGAATTTCTCGATACGGTCGGTAATTCGTTTATCTGGATCGATCGCTGATAATTCTTTTAGGGTTTTCAACAGGTATTTTTTGAGCACCACAGCCATTTCTTCTGGATAGGTGTGAGCCCCACCTAATGGTTCGGCTATGACGCCATCTACCAAACCGAAGGAATTCATATGCTTTGGTGTCAGTTTTAATTGTTCGGCTGCGGTTTCTTTAAAATCCCAAGTGCGCCACAAGATACTGGAGCAGCTTTCTGGTGAAATAACCGAGTACCAAGTATTTTCGAGCATCATGACACGGTCGCCGATGCCTATGCCTAGGGCGCCACCGCTTGCGCCTTCGCCGATGATGATACAGATGACAGGCACGGTCAGATTAATCATTTCGAATAAGTTGCGCGCTATGGCCTCGCCTTGTCCGCGTTCTTCTGCTTCTAATCCAGGAAAGGCACCGGGTGTATCGATGAAGGTGATGATAGGCTTATTAAATTTTTCTGCGAGTTTCATCAGACGGAGTGCTTTGCGATAGCCTTCAGGGTTGGCCATTCCGAAGTTGCGCAACTGACGCATTTTGGTATTGACACCTTTTTGATGGCCGATGACCATCACACTTTGTTCATCGTTGAGTAGGGCGAAACCTCCTACGATGGCTTTGTCGTCGCGCACATTGCGATCGCCATGCATTTCTTGGTATTTCGAAAAAATTCGTGAGATATAAAAATTGGTGTAGGGGCGTTCCGGATGACGGCTCAATTGTACACGTTGCCAATCATTGAGATTTGAATAAATATCCTTGCGGGTGGTTTCTATTTTAGCCTCTAACTCTTTGATAGCAGATCGTACGTCGACTTTCGTCTTTTCACCTACTTCTTTGATCTTCTCAATTTCTTCGTAAAGAGCTTCGATCGGTTTTTCAAAATCCAGATATTGCATCGTATTTTTTTGTAGGTCAAACGTACATTAAATAGTTCATTTAAGAAAGTTGAATAGAAAGATTTTGAAAATTTTAAAACTTGATTATCTTTGCACTCCTTCAAACTACGGACCGGTAGTTCAGTTGGTTAGAATGCCGCCCTGTCACGGCGGAGGTCGCGGGTTCGAGTCCCGTCCGGTCCGCAAAAAAATCCTCACATCATGTGGGGATTTTTTGTTTTACAAAAGCATTTTATTATGAGTTGGTTTGTTTACATCCTGCAAAGTGAAAAGGATGGTGATTATTATAAAGGCATTACGGAAAATATTGAACTGCGAT
>CAIRSV010000128.1 GCA_903881265.1 uncultured Bacteroidota bacterium | reverse complement strand
TTTGTCAGAAAATGCACCTCAGCATTTGGCACTTGTGTTTTGACACAACGAATCACGGGTGTGGTTAACACAATATCGCCGATAGACGAAAAACGGATGATGAGTATCTTCATTAACTTGCTTCAATAAAGACCGAAAGTAATAAAATTGATGTAATAAATGGCAAGAAGCTCATACGAAGTCGACATCATGACAATCTAGTTCGATGTTGATTAGTCAAGAATATGCTTGTTTAGAATACGATAGTGCGACGGATAATAATTATTGATGCGGTTACCTACATTTTTTATCCATCCAAGAGATTGTCCTTCATAGCGCAACATAAACCAACCTTTAGCAGGGCAATCAATTTCAACAGGTTCGCGTTGCAGATAGCGCACTGCCTGCTCAAGGTTCACGTCAACCGCCGGAATATCACGACGCAAATGCGCATACATCGCTAGTTCGTGCTCGGGTATCAATTCACCACGAATTACCTTGCCACATAAAATCCCTTTCTTCACAAGCTTCAGATGTTGGGCAAAATACTCAGCATATTCAGCATGCGCCGCCTCGATCAACATCAAGTGATCGTTTTGCAGTAGGCCTACTTTATTCTCAGTATCGACAAAGGATTGTAAGGAAGTTAGATCGGTTTTATTTTTACGGCTGCGGTTCGGATCAATCTTATTAGGCTTTTCACCGCTTTTTCTTTTTTTAAAACAAGCTAGAAAAAAACCTTCTCCATTGAGCAGATGAGGGAAAAATCGATAGCCGTATCCTCGTTGTACTTGACTGATTGTTTCAATTATCCCCCATTCGGCAGGGATATCAATAGCACACGAATCCACGTCGAATTGCTGCAAGATCATATCCACCATCTCTTCATTCTCTTCTTCGCAAAACGAGCAAGTCATATACACCATAATGCCTTCTTCTTTCACTGACGGAAAAATATCGTGTACGATGCGCTGCTGTCGTTGCGAACAAAGATGCACATTATCCATATCCCAATCGTTGACAAAATCGGGCATCTTGCGAAACAAACCTGAACCCGAACAAGGCGCATCGATCAATACGATATCAAACAAATTATTGATGGGGGCAAACTGCTTAGGATCGTTAGAGCATACCCATGTATTCAGCTGTCCCCATTTCGTGAGGTTCTCGGTGAGCATAGACACGCGGCTCGGAATAACCTCATTCGACAACAACAGCGATTGCTCATTGAGTAAGGATGCCAGCAAAGTACTCTTACCTCCAGGTGCTGCGCACAAATCAAGGGCCATCAAACGCTGGGTAAAATCGACCATTTGCTTCAAGGCGTGTTCGAGAAACATCGATGAGGCTTCCTGCACATAATAGCATCCTGCGTGTAAGAGAGGATCGGCAGTAAACGAAGGACGTTGATCAAGATAACGACCTTGTGTGCACCAAGGCACAGGCGTGGCATCGGCAAAGGCCTTGCTAGGTTTAACCGGATTGAGACGCACAGAAACAACAGGTGGCAACTGATGGGCTTG
>CAIRSV010000127.1 GCA_903881265.1 uncultured Bacteroidota bacterium | reverse complement strand
GCGCCTGTATGGAAGCTTCCTGAGCTCATACATTCAGCCGCTGATGAAGCCTTTGATGATATCGAGTTGTTTGGGTTCTCACTTTGTTCACCATTTGATTTGCTTCGTGATATAGTCCCTTCGTCACTTCGTGCAGTTGATTTAAAAACACATATCCATCAGGAGGTGTGTATCGTAGGTTATCTCATCAATACAAAGCGTGCCTATACATATAAAGGTGAGCGAATGTATTTTGGTACCTTCATCGATCTTGATGGGCATTGGATAGACACGGTTCATTTTACATCGAGCGCTCTGCATTATCCGTTCACTGGCCCCGGCACGTATGAGATTAGAGGCAAGGTGATGGAAGAATATGATTTTATCTGCATCGATGTACATTATCTAAAACGACTAGCAGTGATTGACCGTGAATAATCGTATATAAAAAAATATTGTGCAGAATAAGGTATCGCATCTACAACACGTCGATTATCGTATGCGTGATGCCATTCATCTCGATGACATCACCGTTGCGATGACCAATCAATTTTTGACCCAATGGTGATTTTGGCGAAATAGCAATGACTGCAATGCCATCTATCATTGCTTTTGGAAGCGCAATACTAATAAAAAAATAACCTTTACTCGTTTGAACCAAACTACCGCTTCGTATCACATCCGCTGACTCATCGAGATCAAGTTGCATAAAGATGGTTTTGTTATCGATGGCTTCGTATAGATGTTCGGCAATTCGACTTTGCTCGAGTTGCAACATCGACAAGGCCGTTTCGTGCTTATCGCCAGCAGTGCTTTTGGTTTCATTCATCACACTAATGCTCAACTCATCCAAGGCAAATTGAAATGAATCAATTCGTTCATTGAGCAACGAAAGAAATTTTAAATACACTGTATGTTTGAATGTGGTAATCATTACACCTTACGGATTTGATTTTCTGACATACTTAGTCAAGATCACAATTTGCGAGCCGTTCACCTTACCTTCTATCTGCTCAGGATTATCTTCGACCAAGCGAATATTTCTCACCACTGTGCCCATTTTAGCATCGAATGTAGCTCCTTTAATTTCAAGAGTTTTGACCAACACCACAGCATCTCCTTTACATAAAACGGCACCGAAGCAATCGAGATGTTTCATACTGTCATCCATTTCCTTATCATCGCCTGAAGCTTTTGCCCATTCCATTGTTTCATCATCGAGATACGCAATATCCAACAAATCAGAAACCCAATCGAGCTGTTTTAATTTATGCAGCATACGCCACGAAAGAACCTGAACTGCCGGCACTTCACTCCAGATACTGTCATTAAGACAACGCCAATGAATAGGATCAGCCAATGCTACATTATCGAGTTGCTGTTGGCAAGTCGCACAAATCCAACTATGATGTTCAAGTTTGTTACCCGGACTTGAAGGCACGGCGTAATCACTATTTGCATCGTCTGATTGGCATAATTCACATTGGGAATTGCTTCGTTTTTGTAACTCTCTGTCAAAACTCATAGACTATTTTTTTGTTGAAGGTGACGAAGGTAGTCAAATTTATTGCCTTGTCGTAATTCGATCATTCGTATAAAAAAACATCGACTAAAGGAACAGTATACTATCTGAACACTTTCGGTGTAGCAAAAAAAATCCCGAACCATAGTCCGGGATTTTTTTTCATGTCAAAACAACTATTGTTTCACAATCTTCTTGTTGAGTAACATAGTTCCGCTTCGATCATATAACTGCATCATATACATGCCATTGGCAAGATCTGACAACGAAATTTCGCTTGTATCTTTCACTTCCTTAATCAATTGTCCTTGTAAAGTACGCACAATGACACGGGCCGGCAAAATGCCTTCGATATGAATAATATCTTGCGTAGGATTTGGACTGATGATAACAGATGTGCCATTGATATCCAATACACCGACACCGGTAAGTGTGATGATAGCTGATGTGCCCAAGCAACCATCTTTGTTGACCTGCACACGATACGTACCATTTTGAAGTACCGTATATGTAGCGTTTGTAGCGCCTACGATTGGAGCACCATTGAGATTCCATTGATACGAAGTGTAGGGACCACCACTTACCGACAAGACGCCAGCCGTATTGATAATGACAGGCACTGGCGATGGATTGACAATGATTGTTGTACCTGCAGATGTAGCCGTGCAATTAGACAATGTAGTAATAATAACCGTGTAACTTCCTGCTTGTGTAGCAGCATAGCTGCCCGATGTGGCTCCAGGAATAATCGCATTATTCAGATACCATTGATACGAGTAGCCAGTTCCGATTGTCGCACTCAACAATACATTATCACCCTGACAAAGAACAGTTGAACCAGCGGCTGTAATAGTTGCGACAGGCAGCGGATCGACATTCACACTAATGGACGTAGAGGTTGCCGAACAACCAGACGCATTAGAGACCTGAACTGAATAATTCCCCGCCTGTGTGGCTGTATACGATGTAGATGTGCCTGATGTGATAATCGTTCCATTCTGCATCCATTGATAACTTAATCCTGTGCCGACATTCGCATTCAAGACGACAGCAGAACCCTGACAGAACGTGGTTGCACCTGCTGCAGCAATCGAGGCTGATGGCGTTGCGCTGATGGTTACAATCGCTGGCGTTGAAGTTCCTGGCGTGAGACAACCTAAATTTGAGCTTACTACAACAGAATACGAACCTGACGTCGCAGCATCATAACTTAGATTGGTAGCACCTGATATTGGTGCAGCACCATTATACCATTGATAGGTTAACCCAGCACCATTATTTGCTGTCAATTGAACAATCGAAGGTGCGCAAGCTGTCAAACCAGATGCAGGCGCTGCAATAGATGCTGGTGTTGCACCTCCTCCAGTTACTGTTACTGTAGTAGGTGTGCGCACACTATAACAATCGCCTGATTTAATTACCCAATCATAGAAAAAATAATAGTATCCAGCGCTGTTAGCCGCTGTGTTTCCTGTAATGGAAATTGGTCCATTTGTATAAGGATAAGAGGCGCCTGCATTATTACGATACAGATTAATGGTTGGTGAAGACAATCCAAGTTGCAATCCTGTTCCAACAGGTATTGGCATGTTTAAAGAAACCACACTACCGCCATTTGGAATATTGACTATCACACTTTGAATGATAGTGCCTGCTGAATTCCTTAATACGATCGTCCTATTACCAGCTCCAGAGGCCATCACCCAAACAGATTGCAAGACAGTAGGTGCAGAGCAATTGAAGACCATGTATCTTCCTTGATTATTATAATTGCCCCCGTTACCAATAGCATTCGTTAAAGGACCAACATGATAGGTTGGTGCTGTAATTTTTTCTTCCGCATAATAGGTCGTAGTAGTTGAAATGACTGGTGTGGTATAGCTTGTACCTGTGGCCAAACTGCTACCTCCAACTGCAGCGGCATACCATCGCACAGTATCTGCCACATTGTTTGGCGTAGCTGTGATTGTAGCCGAACCTGTAGTGCAAATTATAGCACCTGTTGTAAGCGGACCTGCAGGAGGGCCTACTTGAATATACGCTGAATTTGTCAATGAATCGATACCACAACCTCCGCCATCAGCAAGAAGCTTCACCGAATAAATACCGCTTGTGTATGTATGAGTAGGACTTGACAATATGGAGGTAGTGCCATCTCCAAATGACCAGAGATAAGAGGTTCCGTTGATGCTTGTGTTGTTAAACGTTACCGTCAGACTTGTATCGCACGTTTGAAGAATATTTGCTGTGAAATTACTCACTGTCGGGCTTGCAACATACGGTGTGCCTACGCAAACGGTGCTCCATGCATTGGTTGTGGCAATCACAGGAATTGAACAACCGCCATATAATTCTGATGCCGATAAGATAGAATAAAAACGAGCATCGGCATAATCAGCATTCGGGAATAGATGAACAGTGAGTGTACGATAGGCAATTTTTTCTGATGTATCATGCCCCATTGCGGTGATATTATTCAAAGCGCTTCCGGTAGTTAACAGATAGAACCAATAATTAAGTGGACCATCATTATCATGCGGCTCACCGGATGCAGACCAATTGGCACCCTGATAACAAATTGGCTGTCCTAATGATAACGGGTTCGACATAGAACGAATACCAACTCCATTAGGCACACCGGCCGTGGTACAAGTAATATCGCCACCGATGATCCAATCCCATTGAGTTGGACGTGCATAGCGCTCAACCGAAGTTCCAAATACATCACTATAGGCTTCGTTCAGTGCATCACATTCGGCAGTGCCTGAACTTGTTGCACTCAAATCAGCTGTGAAGTTGGTGAGTCCATGTGCAATCTCGTGACCGCATACATCAAGTGCCGTCATCACCATAAAGCCTTGCGAAATATTACCATCACCATACGTCATTTGCGTACCATTCCAGAATGCATTGACATAATTATTATTGTAATGCACATAACTCTTCAATTGAAAACCGGCATTATCGATACTGTTTCGTGCGAATTTATTGAAGAAGTAATCATAAGTCTCCTGCGCGCCCCAATGTGCATCGGTGGCAGCTTCATCAATGTTCGCATTCACATTGTTCCAATAATTATCGGCATCCGTAAAATCAACCGCAGTGGCATAATTGGTGCTATTATTCACATTAAATGTATTGACGCCCAAACCACGACTTGCATCGCGAAGACGAAAACTAGTAGCTGATACACTGTCTGTTTGAAAAGGTTTGATACCAGAAAATTTAGTTACAGCAGTACCATTCGCATTGATATGTTCAATCAGATTTTTAGACAAGATGATAGCACCTGTGCGTATATCAACATATTCCATTGTACGGCCCATAGGCTCTACAGCATAAATATTAAAGGCGTAACAAATATGATACCCGTCTGATGATTTAAGGATAAAAGTCTCCGCTTTAGGAAAATACGTTGCCAAGATATTATTAGTCTCTGCTTTGATAGCAGCTTCTTCTTCAGCAACTTCCCATTTGTATTGAATGGCCTGTACCTTATTCAATGCAAGTTGCAACGCGTTGGACTCAGTCAAGATAGCTTGTGTATTCAAGCCAGGAATATCATTATATATAACGCCATTCAAACTTTGCACTCGATCATTTTTAATATGTGCGATATACATACTTCCTTGAATAGGCAGTCCCTTGAAAGATTGTCGATAACGAATATGCAATATCCCAAGTTCGTCTTTTGTTTGGTTGAGTTCAATCAGATTATAATCTGAAGACAACCCAAGATTTTTTTTCATCCAATCAGATAAATTGACTGCGTCTGGAGCCGAAGACGCCATAAACTGAATGTAATTAGGCACTGTCGAATGATCGGTATAACGAATCAACGAGGTGCCTTTAATTTTCTGATCGGCAGTGCCGTCTTTCAGCACAATTTCACGGGCTGAAAGTGACATACT
>CAIRSV010000126.1 GCA_903881265.1 uncultured Bacteroidota bacterium | reverse complement strand
CGATTCGATCGGCGCTTTCTTTTCTTTCTCTATGTTATTGGTCCGATAGCCTTGCGCGGTTGCCGATAATTGAAACATAAAGATCGCAATGAATAATGATACATATTTCATCAATGATAAGTTTTGCCGAAGATACTCTATTTTATTTTTAGAAATAACCAATACAAGCCACTTTTGCCAACTAGCGTTCTATTTTCGAATCCCGAAGATTCACGATAAATTTTGCCCCACTTTTAATCATGACTAGTATAGTGAACTAGCGGAAAAAGAGCGAGTAATTTATTGAAATCCTTTTGCTCAACACAATTCGTACTATTGCTTACCTTTTTGATCAAGCAAAAAGGTAAATATCAAGTAGTGATATACTGCGTATTTATTGAAGAGATATCTATTGAAAATTTATTTTTTCATCCATTTTAGGCATTGCTTTAACATGGCGTTCATATCTCTTGGCAAAGGCGCTTCAACATCAATTGTCTTGCCTGCAGCATCGGTAAAACATAAGCGAAAGGCATGCAATGCGAGTCGCTGCAAAATGGGTTTTTCTTCCTCTTCTTCTTTAGAAAGTTTGAATTTTTTCTTCAACTGTGAAATGAATACTGGGTCCACTTTGCCATAGACTTCATCGCATACAATCGGGTGGCCATAATTCTGCATATGCACTCTAATTTGATGTGTACGTCCTGTGAGGATATCAAATTTCACAAACGTATACAAGCCAAACGATTCCATGACTTCGAATTTCGTGATACTTGGTTTGCCCTGTTTCTGATGAATGATCATTTTGCCTTTGATCACAGGGTGTTCCATGATGGCATCCTCGATGGTGCCACTTTCATTGGCCATACTACCGTGAACGATGCCAATATAATTTTTCTTTACCTGTCGGTGTTCAAATAATTGCGATGTATAGCGATGTGTTTCTTCATCTTTTGCGAAACAAAGGATACCGCTTGTGTCTTTATCCAAACGGTGAATGATGAAAATAGAAGGATACATCGAGCGAAGTAGTCCAGTCACTGAAGGAATCGCAGCGTTATGTCGGTCGGGTATCGAAAGCAGACCGGATGGTTTGTTGACGATGATATAATGTTCGTCTTCGTAGAGGATATCGAGTTTCATAAGTGTCTAAAAGTAAGACAGAGTCATTGATGAAAAAAGTAAATAATTTAGTTGGATGTCTGCCTGCAGGCATTCTTTCGCCATTCAATGTATCCTATAACAGCCACCACCACATAAATACAAGTAAGTAAGGAGGTTAGTTCAAGACCTTTGTAAATCTGCAATGGTATAGCCACGATATTGGATATGTTGAGGATGATCCAATTCTCGACCTTGCGTTTGATGAGAAGCCAAGTGCCTGCCCAGGCTGCGGCGGTTACAAAGGCGTCCAGAAAAGGAACGGAGCTTGGGGTGAAATTTTTTAAGATAAGAAACAACACAGCCCAGGATAGGATAACTGTTAGCAACGTGATCACCCATTCACGCGATGTCGTGAAGGTAATAGAAGCCTGATTTTTTTGCCGCCATAAAAAAATACCGGCCACACTCACAAACAGATAATAAAGGTTCAGGATACTTTCGGCATAAAGTCCATACGTATAAAAGAGATAGATATAAAGGCATACGCTGAGAATACCCGCGTAGAAATTGATGGCCTTATTCTTCAACGCCAATATCACTTGTGCCACGCCAAACAAAAAAGCCAGCCATTCAATGATAGTAGTGGCTTTTAGTTGCTGTTGTATATGTTCTAGAATGAATGAAATAAAGCGATAATTTACACGAATATACAATGTAGGTTTGCCCGAAGTTGTCTATTTTTTTAGGGACTATTTTTTAGTATCAAAAAATTGAGGACGTTACAATTGAGAGCAGTGAATGATAAAATAGTCAAGTATTTAATATCCCCCAACTTTAATATCGAAGAATATTTTTGCAAAAAGAAACACCCCAATCGCGGCGATACAAAGGGCTGAAATTCGATTGAGATACACAATATTTCGGGGGGTGAGCTTCGTTCGGATACGTTGTGCTAGAAACACTTTTAGAAAATCAAGTCCGAGAATGAGCCCTAAGCAGCTACCAAAAAAAAGTACCCGATAGCCGTTACTCATGGCAGATATCGCTGCCACAGCTGTAATCCAAGTGAGTATAACACCCGGATTGAAGGTATTCATCAGAAACCCACTGCTGAAAATTTTCCAATAATCCCTAGAAGAGACAGTTGCCATATCCCGATTATTGCGGGTGATCATAATTTTTTTGAAATAGCCATATAATCCGATACCAAAAAACAAGGCTGACCCAATATAACCAATGATTTTCTCATGACTCATCAACCCCGAAAGCCAACCCGAGGCGAGATTCGCCAAGGCTACATACAAGCTATCGCTGAGCGAAACGCCAATGACAAAACTCACGCCTGCGCGCCAACCATAGCTGATGCTATATTTGATTATAGCGAAAATCGTCGGTCCAACCGATACAGCCATGAAGAGCCCAAACGCTAAACCTGCTAAAATTGCCGAAAACATGGGTTCAATGTACAACAAAAATG
>CAIRSV010000125.1 GCA_903881265.1 uncultured Bacteroidota bacterium | reverse complement strand
GTTGTAAATATTTTTTCTTGTAATAATAGTCTTTTAATACGCTCGATTCGTGCGCAGATAAGCAGGTCTAACAATTCCGCCATCTGGGCTAAACCTATTAGGTTCGAAATATTACAACATTAGATGAATGATAAAAATATTTTTATCCCTTTTTTAAAACAGAAATTTTGCCTTCAGTTGTTTTTAGATATTTCTCGCGTTTTCGAGCGGCTATTCTATTCTCACAAACTTCAAAGTAGACTAATTTCCAGGGCATAAATTTCTTAGTGTACGATCCCTTCCCACTATTGTGTTCCAGAATTCGTTTTTCAATATCTGACGTCATTCCTGTATAGAAAGAATGATTGACAACACTTTGAATTATATATACATACATGATGTATGATGTGCTTGCGAATACAAGATTTTGAGTCTAGCGCGCCTGCCTTGTCGTCAGACAGGTCTACCAATTCCGCCATCTGGGCCTCTTATTTCTCGAGAGGTGCAATATTACAACTTTCAGTTTAATCTTTCTCTGATTCGCTGTAAATATTTTTTCTTGTAATAATAGTCTTTTAATACGCTCGATTCGTGCGCAGATAAGACCAATTCATTGCGTTCAAATAAACTACTCACCTCGCCATACACATCGTCTTCCATTGCCTCAATAAGCTTTCGTACCGCTGCTGAACGAATTTCATCCTGCGCAACCTCAAGCTCCATCAATTCTTCATTGATATCCATCATCGCACCCAAAAACATAGCAGGCAAGGTATATTTCTCGTCGTCGAATATAATCTGCTGTTGACGCAAGATATATTCAAGACGACGATACGGACTGTCCAGTATTTTTTTGGCCTCGTTGATCTTTGCCGTCATTTGCTCTGACTCTTCCTGCGAAGCAACATCCGATAAGGTAAAATTATCAGGATGATATCGTTTGCTTAACACATAATATTTTTTCAGTAAAGCGGCCTGATCAACCTTTAAGGAGACTGGCATGTCAAACAACGTGAAGTAATTCATAGGGTTTCAATTATCTTTACACACTTAATTAGTAAAATGCAATGATACGAATCGGAATTGTAAGAGAAGGGAAAATACCACAAGACAATCGGGCGCCATTTTCGCCCAAACAATGCAAGGAAATTCAAACACTCAACCCCACAATCGAGTTCTTGGTGCAACCCTCAGCCATCCGCTGTTTTACAGATGCTGAATACAGCAACGAAGGGATACAACTGCAAGAAGACCTCAGTTCGTGTACTATTATTTTTGGCGTAAAAGAAGCGCTGATCGATACGCTCATCGATGGCAAAACCTATCTTTTCTTTTCACACACCAAGAAAAAACAGGCCCACAACAAGACATTGATGAAGGCCCTATTAGAAAAGAATATTCGGATGATCGATTATGAATGCCTAACCCACGACGACGGACATCGGGTAGTCGGGTTTGGCTATTGGGCAGGTGTGGTAGGCGCACATAATGGCTTGCTGACCTATGGTAAAAAATTCGGCACCTTTGATCTTGCAGCTGTGCATACCTTGAAGAATTTCTCAGCGCTGAAGGAGTCGTATGAATCGTTTAGTGTACCGCCTATAAAAATTGTAGTGACAGGTTCAGGTCGTGTGTCAACCGGCGTGCTCGACATCCTTAATTACCTCGACATTGCAGAAGTGACACCCGAAGATTTCCTTATAAAGCAATACGACTATCCCGTCTTCACGCACCTCAAAGGCAAAGAGCTATATGCTCGTATCGATACTGGTCAATATGACCGAGACGATTTTCATCAGCATCCTGCAGCGTATCAATGTCTTTTCTTACCGTATACACGGGTGTCAGATATTTTGATGAATGGTGTGTATTGGGATCATGATGTGCCGCGCCTTTTTGAATTGAATGATATGCAATCGCCCGATTTTAAACTCACTGTGATTTCTGATATCACGTGTGACGAAAACGGTTCAGTTCCTTGTAATGTTGGAGCCACCACTATCGCTGATCCTGTTTATGGTATCAATCGCAACGACTTTTCTAAAACCGCCGCATTTCTAAATTCACCGAATACCATCGATATCATGGCTGTCGATAATTTACCGAATGAACTGCCACGTGATGCATCGAAATATTTTGGAGGCTATCTTCAAATCAATGTGCTACTCGATTTGGCGTTGAACAACCGCACAGATATGATAGAGCGAGCTACCATTTGCGAAGACGGCAAACTGACGACATTCTTTGATTATCTCAGCGACTATGCCTATACATAATGGGTGGCAAATCGCTGTTGAGAAATTAACTACGTGACCTTGCCATCATCCACATGCTATGGGATGTAGACCAATGGTAATGCTTCATCGAACACCTGCCCAAGATGAAATTGATAAAAAGTTCATTTTGATACCCGCCTAAAATCACGCAACTTTGCAGCATGACAGAACGCAAGAATCAAAAGACAAAAATCATTGCAACCGTTGGCCCTGCCTGCAATACATACGAGAAGATAATCGGTTTGGTGCATGCCGGCGTTGATGTCTTTCGATTAAATTTTTCGCATGGCAAACACGAAGACCACGCGAGTGTTATAAATATCATTACAAAAATCAACGAACAATATCCGTTCAACATTGCCATTCTAGCCGATCTGCAAGGGCCTAAGCTTCGAATAGGTGAAGTTGAAAACAATGGTGTTGAATTACACCTCGGCGATACCATCACCTTCACGATGGAAAAATGCATCGGTACTAAATCGCGCGTTTATCTTTCATATCCTAATTTTCATAGCGATGTCAAGGTTGGCGAAAAGATATTGATCGATGATGGAAAAATCGAGGTGCGTATCACTGAAATTCATAGCAACTTCGACGTGTCGGCTGTGGTAACCACGCCTGGATTATTAAGTTCAAAAAAAGGCATCAATTTACCCGAAACAAAAATATCATTACCCGCACTTACGCAAAAAGACCTCATCGATATCGATTTTATCATCTCACAGAATATCGATTGGGTAGCCCTTTCATTTGTGCGCAACCCCGATGATATTCATCAGCTGCGCAGCATCTTAAAAGAAAAAGGAAGCAATGCGAAAATCATTGCTAAGATTGAAAAGCCAGAAGCTATCGAACATATACGTGAAATTATTTTAGCCAGCGATGCTATTATGGTGGCTCGCGGCGATCTAGGTGTAGAACTGCCTGTAGAGCAAATACCGATGATACAAAAAAACATTATTCGCAAGTGTATCCATCGTGCGAAACCTGTCATTATCGCGACACAAATGATGGAGAGTATGATAGACCGCGTAAAACCTAACCGAAGCGAAATTACCGATGTGGCAAATGCCGTGCTTGAAGGTGCTGACGCGGTCATGCTAAGCGGAGAAACAGCGATGGGCAATCATCCGTCGTTGGTGGTAGAAACAATGAGTAAGATTATTGCCGAAGTAGAAAAAGAAGAAATTGTCTATAACAAAAATTTGATTCCTCAGCCACATTCGCCATCCTTCCTTTCAGATGCGCTTTGCTACAATGCGTGTAAGATAGCCGATGATGTCAATGCCAATGCGATTATCGGCATGACGCAGAGTGGCTTTACGGGTTTTATGTTGTCGAGTTTTCGTCCTAAATCGCGCTTGTATATTTTTACAAAAACCCAATCATTAGTCAATCAATTGAGTTTGAGTTGGGGCGTTCAAGCCTTTTACTATGACAAAGAAAATAGCTTGGATGAAATTATCAACGATCAAATTGAAATTATCAAATCCAAAGGACTATTGAAAGAAGGCGATGTGGTTATTAACACAGGAAGTACACCTGTAAAAGAGCATCTGCCAACCAATGCAATTAAAATTTCAAAAGTGAAATAACATCGTGTAACAATGAACGACAGCCATCATTTTTTTTGAGTCAGTTGCCTTATTTTAACGACCTCCCAAAACATCACCCAACTGTCACGTAACACTTTGATTTTACTGCCTTTCACAGCAGTCCAATGGACAGGCATTTCAGTGACTGAATAACCTAATTTTCTTACTCGAATCAGTATTTCAACATCGTGCGACCACCCCAATGTGTTGAGTTGTGCAAACACATCCTTCGCAATAAAAGACGGGTATAGTTTAAAGCCACACTGCGTATCACGAAAAGGCAAATCCACCGCCGTTCGAATAAGGTAATTAAATAGGTTGCCTATCCATTTTCGTATAAGCGCCTCGTGAATCACAGATTGCGTCAATTCTCTTGAACCAATCAATACCTCATCCAAGCGAAATGTTTGCTTGAGAGCCAGCCATTGCATCAATTGCACCGGCGATGTGGCCATATCGGCATCCAAGGTAAGTATAAAATCGTTCGTCGCGTTTGCAGCACCTAGTTTCAACGCACCACCTTTACCGGTATTTTGTTGTTGCAATAAAACGATGCGATGTTCTTTCTGCAAGCGCTGATAGATAGCGTGATTGCGAAAAAGAACATCACTACCATCCTTGCTACCATCATCGACAAGGATTATTTCACTATCGCCTTGCCATTGCTCGACAAACGCTGCTATGCCATCGAACATCAGGTCCATGCGATCGGCCTCATTATAACAAGGTATGATTAGTGAAATAGATGGGAATAGCATGCAGGAGCGAAAGTAACTGAAATTAGTTAAAACACAAACGTGCTCGTATAGGCCATGGCACGCATTGAAACAACCTGCGATTCAACCCATGTTAAAATCGTTGTGGAATGTGATTTAAAAACAGACATCTATCAATATTCTGTACTAAAAAGTGAGCCTGTAAAAGCACGCAATCAACACATTGCTAAACCATTGAATTTTTCGATAAACTATTTTTTTTTATTCACATCGTTATACATATTGATTTTGCTACAAGGTGCCATCATCCCTTGTTAATATACACATTATGTGAATAAACAAAACAGACAAAGTACTTGCAGAAAAATATCTTCGTACCACAATCTGAAAAGAAAACAATTTCCATTTTTTTGATCTATGATTTGTAGGCGAATTCACGCATATTGATTATCGAAAGATAGAGTGGAAATAACCCCCATAATTTACACACCCAAAAGAATAGTACCCAACAACATGAGTAAAAAAAACACAACGACTAAAGGACTCCAATTCAATCGTTATTACACCAACGACTCCGCTTCTGTCTATGACCAATTCGACTATGATTATAGAACCTCAGTGATTCGCAATCCAAATGGCGAAGTCGTATTTGAAATGAAAAATGTGGAAGTGCCTTCACATTGGAGTCAAATCGCTACCGATATCTTGGCTCAAAAATATTTCCGTAAAGCAGGTGTTCCTCAACCTGATGGAAGCCTCGGACGCGAAACGTCTATCAAAGAAGTGGCGCACCGTATGGCACATTGTTGGAGAACCTGGGGTGAAAAATATAATTATTTTAGCAGTGCATCTGATGCGCAGGTTTTTTATGATGAGTTGGTCTATACCATCCTCAATCAAAGTTGCGCACCAAACTCGCCACAATGGTTTAATACCGGATTACACGCATCGTATAATATCACGGGTAAGGCACAAGGGCATTATTATGTTGACCCAACAAGTGGCGAACTTTGTAAATCGACAAACGCCTACGAGCGTCCTCAACCTCACGCTTGTTTTATTTTAAGTGTAGACGACGACTTAGTTAACGAAGGTGGTATTATGGATTTGTGGGTACGTGAAGCACGTATCTTCAAATACGGTAGCGGTGTGGGTACCAACTATTCGAATATCCGTGGTGAAGGTGAAAAACTGAGCGGTGGTGGCACGTCAAGTGGCATTATGAGTTTCTTAAAAATTGGTGATCGTGCTGCGGGTGCAATTAAAAGCGGAGGAACGACACGCCGGGCAGCCAAAATGGTATGCCTTGATATGGATCATCCTGAAATCGAAAAATTCATCAATTGGAAAGTTGAGGAAGAACAAAAAGTAGCTGCCCTTATTGCAGCTGGATATAGCAATGACTATGAAGGTGAAGCCTATCGAACAGTCAGCGGACAAAACTCAAATAACTCAGTTCGTGTACCGAATGAATTTTTCCACGCCTTACAAAATGGTGAAGATTGGGAATTAAAAGCCCGTACCGATGGAAAGGTGATGAAGAAAATTCCTGCAAAAGATTTGTGGGATCAAATTGCCTATGCCGCATGGCGGTGTGCCGATCCTGGAACGCAATACGATACCACAATCAACGAATGGCATACGTGCCCTGAGGGTGGAAAAATTCGTGCGTCGAATCCTTGTAGCGAATATATGTTCCTCGATAACACTGCTTGCAACTTGGCTTCCATGAATCTCCGTCGCTTCTATAACGAAGAATCAAATATGTTTGATGTCACCGGTTATGAATACGTGACTCGTCTTTGGACTGTCGTGCTTGAAGTTTCGGTATTGATGGCGCAATTCCCTTCAAAAGAAGTAGCACAATTGAGTTACGACTATCGTACGCTTGGCTTAGGCTATGCTAACCTTGGTTCGTTGCTGATGGTGCAGGGAATTCCTTACGATAGCGAGCAAGCGAGAGGTATCGCAGGTGCATTGACGGCTATCATGACGGGTGTATCGTATAAAACATCGGCTGAGATGGCGCAACATTTAGGCACCTTTGCCAAATACGAAGAAAATAAAACGCATATGCTTCGTGTGATGCGCAACCATAGAGCTGCCGCCTATGACGCGCAAGATGCCTTTGACGGAATCGAAATCAAACCACAAGGTATCAAAGCAAAATACTGTCCCGACTATTTGCTAACAGCCGCTACGAAGGCTTGGGATGATGCAGTACAAATGGGTGAAAAATATGGTTATCGCAATGCACAGTCAACTGTGATAGCCCCTACAGGTACTATCGGATTGGTGATGGACTGCGACACCACTGGTGTTGAACCTGATTTTGCGCTCGTCAAATTCAAAAAATTAAGTGGTGGTGGTTACTTCAAAATTATCAATCAAAGTATTCCAACCGCATTGAAAAACCTTGGTTATTCTGATAAGGAAAATGATGCGATTGTTAAATATGCAAAAGGACATGGCACATTCGCAGGTGCTCCGTTCATCAATCATCAATCGTTGAGCGCGAAAGGATTTATCGCCGAAGAATTGAAAAAACTCGATACCGCAGTTGAAAGTTCATTCGATATTGCCTTCGTTTTTAATCACTATAATTTGGGTGAAGAATGCTTGCAGCGTCTTGGATTCCAACCTGAACAATATATGAGCCCGCTCTTTTCTCTCTTGGATGAATTAGGGTTCAAAGATGAAGAGATTGAAAAGGCGAATGATTATGTGTGCGGTACTATGATGTTGGAAGGTGCTCCATTATTGAAAGATGAGCATTTACCAGTATTTGATTGCGCTAACAAATGCGGTCAAAAAGGAGAACGTTATATCCATCATTCAGGACATATCCGTATGATGGGTGCTACCCAACCTTTTATCAGCGGTGCGATTTCAAAAACAATCAACCTTCCGAACGAAGCCAACGTAGATGAAATCAAAGAATGTTACCAAATGAGTTGGGAACTTGGCTTGAAAGCAAATGCGCTTTACAGAGATGGTAGCAAAATGAGTCAGCCATTGTCGAATAAGAGTGACAAAAAAGTGAAAGACACTACAGAAACTGACGCTACACTTAGTATTCCAGAAATTGCAGAAAACGTGATTCACGATTTAGGCAAATTAACAATCAGCGAATTGCTTGAAGAAGTAAACAAACGCGTACAAGCGAGCCCTGATACAAAATTAAAACGTGAACTATCACGTATCGTTGAACGTAAAACACTCGCTGCTAAGCGTCGTGGTTATACTATCAAATCTAAAGTAGGTGGACAAGCGGTCTTCCTTCGCACTGGAGAATACAGCGATGGTACATTAGGTGAAATTTTCATCGATATGAGTAAAGAAGGGGCTACTATGCGAAGTATGTTGAACTGTTTTGCGATTGCCATCAGCATCGGTCTTCAATATGGTGTGCCGTTAGAAGAGTTTGTCGATAAATTCATCTTCACTCGTTTTGAGCCAGCCGGTATGGTTGATCATCCGAATATTAAAAATGCCACCTCGATTGTCGATTATATATTCAGAGCACTTGGTTATGAATACCTCGGACGTACTGATTTAGTGCATGTACAAACACCTATTGGAAATACCGGATTAGATGAATGGGATATTCCTGTAGAAGGTGGTGAAGAATTATCGAATGTTCGTATTACATCCTTGAGTGCAAAACC
>CAIRSV010000124.1 GCA_903881265.1 uncultured Bacteroidota bacterium | reverse complement strand
TCATGCCTCTTCGTAAATTATTTACGGCCATCCCAAATTTACTGTTGAAGTTGAAACCATGTCTGATGATGTCTCCATTATCGGTAAGCATGTTTTTGGTGTCTGATAATTATGAATTTGATATGGTTATTTTTGATGAAGCATCGCAAATTAATACTGAAAACGCCTTAGGTGCAATTCTGCGAGGGAAGCAGGTCATTATTGCAGGCGATAATAAGCAACTTCCACCAACAAACTTCTTTAATTCAACATCATCAGATAACGATTTCGATAGTAATGATGACGACGATGATGGCCAAGACGTCTTTGAATCGGTGTTAGACGAATCACGCCTGTTCCCAGCGTGTACGCTCCGTTGGCATTATCGGAGTCGGCATGAACATTTAATTGCCTTTTCAAATGCGAAATTTTATCGCAATAATCTCATCACTTTTCCGGCAAATGTTGAACGGATTCCAGACAATGGGGTTGAGTACGCGTATGTTCCAACTGGGGTTTATGATAGAGGTGGCAAAACCGGTAATGTGAACGAAGCTGCACGTGTTGCTGAGCTTGTATTTTCACATTTTGAAAAACACCCCAATCGTTCGCTTGGGGTAATTGCTTTTGGTGAAGCCCAACAACAAGCGATTGATACAGTAATTCGCAGAATACGCAAGCAACAACAGCAGTTTGAACCTTTTTTTGATGAAAGCCGTGAAGAAGCATTTTTTGTGAAAAATCTCGAAAATGTACAAGGTGATGAACGCGATACGATTATTTTTAGTATTGGGTATGCCAGAGATCCGCAAGGGAAGTTTTTGATGAATTTCGGTCCATTGAACCGCAGTGGTGGTGAACGACGACTGAATGTTGCGATTACTCGTGCGAAATACAATCTCAAATTGGTTGGGTCAATTCTACCCGATGAAATAGATGTTGATCGTGTGAGTAGTGATGGTCCAAAATTATTACGGGCGTACATCGATTATGCCATGCACGGCCCCGGTACGATTATGCGAGAAATAATTGAACCGTCAACGATTCAGCATGATTCACCGTTTGAATCGGCAGTATATACTTTTCTTGAGTCAAAAGGATACAAGATACGTACACAAGTAGGGTGTTCGGGTTACCGTATCGACATGGCAATAAAACATCCTACGATTAGTGGGCGAAATGTCATCGGTATTGAATGTGATGGTGCGACCTATCATTCAACGCGTACCGCACGTGAACGTGATCGCCTGCGTCAATCTGTGCTTGAGGATATGGGATGGACTATTTATCGGGTATGGTCAACTGATTGGATTAAGCATCCTGATGTCGAGGGTCAAAAACTTGTCAATGCAATTGATGCTGCAATTAATGGATACACGGTAAATCGACCTGAATCATCACCAAGTAACTCAGTTGTTCATGAATACGTGCAGTTAGCCGATAAAGAACGTGACGCGATAAATCCGTATGGGCTAGGGCACTATACGCAAACACTGCTTCAACCTAATGGCAGTAATGTAAAAGGCATGGATGAGTATATTAGTGAAATCATTCAAAACGAATACCCGGTACATGCCGACATACTTTTTGAACGAGTAAATGCCGCGTTTGGGAGTAGTTATTCAAAACAGGATATGCGTAGGAAGCTGAATACGACACTTGCATTTGTAGATGACATTGTCTCCAAAGATGAATTTTATTATCCACGTGGATATACGTCGATCATACCGAGGGCAATTGATAATACGCGCACAATAGAACACATCAGCCTCGACGAAATTGCTGCAGCCATGCTGATTATCATCACAAAAACGTATGGCATTACCAAAGAAGAATTGTTTAAGGTAACTCGTGATGCATATGGCTACCAACGGAGTGGCAACCGCATTCAAGAAGCATTTAACCAGTCATTTGATTTAGTGATGGGGAGTGGCCAAGTCAAAGAAATAGAGGGCAAACTACGCAAAATATAATCTTATAGACCACCCCAGCGTCATTCCAAGCTGGTTTCTATGGTAACCGTCGCGTGGAATCTCCATGGTTGGCCATTACAGATACAAAATCAGCCCAAACGGAATTAATCCCGTTTGGGCTGAGGCAACAAGGCGTTTGCGTACACACATTAAATACTATCGAGGATTGCTTTCCGTTTGGATTCGTATTCTTCATCACTAATCATATCGGCTTCTTTGAGTGTTTTTAAGGCTGCAATTCGCTCAGCAATCGATTGATTGTCTGGCTGCGATTGATTTTTGGTTGGCTTTGTGGGAGATTGTTGTTGGCGTACTGTAGCGATTCGAGAAGCATTTGCTGTGACTGCACGAATATCGTTGGCAAGGGCTGTTTCGTCAAATAGGGTCACAGATTTAGTATTTCGCGATAAAATTTTTGCTTAATGTACTTGATTTGATCCATCATTTTCCTAATATGATTATGGTATTTTTCTTTTAATGATGAAAGATCGGCACCATATTTCAGTCGATCCAGCTGGCGAGTCTATGATTATCAATGTTTTT
>CAIRSV010000123.1 GCA_903881265.1 uncultured Bacteroidota bacterium | reverse complement strand
TACCAAAGAGATTTGGATTGTCAGAGGGAGCCCGTCAAATCTTATTTTAGGAGAGGGGTGGACAACTATTGCGCGAATGGCGCTGGCAAATGCGCCAAGTTTGAAGCAGGTTACAATTCCGGCATCCGTAACGAGGATTGGATTGGGAGCCTTTTATAAATCAACCGGCCTTGAAGAGGTAACAATTGCGCCAGGTTCAGGCCTTACCATAATTGAAGCAAACGCGTTCGTGGGCGCAACTTCTTTGCGGCGGTTTGATGTTCCTGCATCCGTTACAAGCATTGGTACAGACGCATTCAATGGGGCGACCAGTTTGAAACAAGTGACATTCGCCCCCGAGTGTCGTATTGACCGCATATCAGACGGCATGTTCAGCGATGCTGTGGCCTTGCAGACGATAAACCTGCCATCATCAGTCACGATCATCGGCAAGGGTGCGTTCAGCGGTGCGACTGCTTTGCAGACAATTTACATCCCAGAATCTGTTACAAGCATCGAAGATGATGCGTTCCGCGCAGCGACAGGTCTGGTACAGGTAGAGTTTGACCCTAATTCTAAGCTCGGTGGCATAGGTAAGCGCTCATTCAGCGGCGCGACAAGTTTGCGTGAGATTCGAATTCCGGCATCAGTCAGTAGCATTGCCGAACATGCGTTCAGTGTGGCGTCAAGTTTGACAAATGTAACGTTTGAGCCGGAATCGTCACTCTATATGATTGGGGCCAGCGCTTTCCAGCAGACCGCCTTGCGGACAATTACTATTCCGGCATCTGTTGAAAAAATGGGATGGAATGTGTTCAACGGCGCAAAAAAGTTGACAAATGTAACGTTTGAGAAGGGGTCGCATCTTAAAAGCATTGAATACGCTACGTTCACAGAAGCAAACGCGTTGCGGACGATTGAAATACCCCCATCTGTGACCACCATTGGCCCGCGCGCATTCAGTAATGCGACAAACCTGGAACAAGTAACATTTTTGCCTGGTTCTAATATCTCACTTATAGGGGAATCCGCGTTCGCCGATACTAAGCTGAACCTGGTGGTTATGGGGGAACCGGCTTTGAAAAAATTGAATGCGGCTATAATAGACAACAATGTTAAATTACGTTTTGGCGATGGTAATACATTTTATGGCGCGAATAACGTTAGCATTACTTCTATGACGAAACAGGCTGACACATTTTTTAATGTCGCAAAACAACGTGGAGTGCCCCTTGATGCTGCACGATTGTCGGCATCATTTCTTACAGGGCAAACGCCTAAAGCAGGTCCCAAGGGCGGTCGCAAACGAGCAACCCGAAAAGGAGGTAGAAGACGCAGCACCAAGAAGAAGGCGCCCCGCCGTCGTAAGAAGACCCGCAGATCAGCCCGTTAATCGCGCACCCCTTTAAGTATTTTAAATATATTGTATACGCAACCTATTTAAAGAGATTCCTTGTCCACCGTGACCTCCTTGGATACCTTCGCGATAATCTTCTCCTCTTTTTCAAACATATTGTTTCCCGAACCACCCATAGATTCAACGATAATCTTATTGTATTTGTCGTTGAATCGTGAGTGATAGGTCATGCAATCTGGATGGGCCTCTTTATACTTGAGAATTAACCTCGCATTTTTGTCTGTAACCTTTTTAACAACCTTGTGCATCTGCTTATTTTCCTCGTCCTTCTCCCAGGTATCTTCGTCTTTGACATACATAGTTTCTCTCTTCTTGTCTGTACAATGAACTGGTCTTTGAGTAACATCCAACTTCTTAAGGTTCTTCACAATAATATTAGAGATCCCTTCTACATAACCGACCTCTGCCACATTCTCCAGATCGGATAATTGCAGCTTAATAGATTCAACAAAATCAGTAATATTCATAGCATCCTTGCAGGTTTCGTTGAGAAAGAATTGTAGATTAAATGCCTTGTTATGCGAGTTGTTGGTGTTATTGTTGTTATTGTGGGTGCCATTTTTAATCACTTCCATCATCATATTTTTAAACTCATTGTTTTCCTTAATTAGCTCGGTGTTTTGTTTGACAATCAGCATAATAAGGTCCTTCTCTGATATTTCAGTAGTGCCAAGAATTATGTTTTCTTCGGTATCCGCGGTAGCATCTATTTTGCAGTTCTTTTTATGCCTCCATAGACCAGAATTGTCTTTATATGTTTTCCCACAATCGCACGTGTATGAGTTTTTTTGAGTTTTTTCCATTGAAAAGGATGGTAAACCATTGCTAATATGTTTCTTGGTCTTAATATGTCTATTATAATCATTCTTATTGGACGTATTAAAGTCACACTTTTCACATGAATAATCGCAGAGTTTTTCTGAGTTTTTTGGATTGCTAAACATTGCTATATATTAGCAATAGAAAAAACTCCTAAACCTTTTCCTTAAAATATAAAAAAATTTATCGTCACAAATTGAAAATTATTTTTTCTGTGACCAGACCATAAAAATCAATTATGGTCACAACGCATGTTTTTGGGGAAAGTATTTCCCCTTTTCGTTTTTGGACATTTATTTTTGTCCATTTTGAAATTCTGAAATAACTTTCCCATGAAAAAACTCGATATTTTCGGTTCTTTAAGTGCCTCAACCATTATATATTATAGACCCCGCTTACAACAAGCAGATAATACAATGGTGCCCCAAACTACTTAATCCGTGCATTCCAACGTGGTAAATGTTGGCCCAGCCATTTGTATCAAAGGAATATTTGCCAGCAAAATAGCCGTAGACATATAGCCATATGACCGTACCAAACGCCACAATGTTGATAATTGACGGGAGAGAATAAATATTTCGCGAATCGGCGGTCAAGTACTTGTAAAACGCTTCACCCCCGTAATAAACAACGCCGTATGCGGCGATCTTATCAATATAGTTCAACAGCGCAATTTCGGGCATTGCGTGATGCAATGAGGAACTACAGGCTAACAATGTAAACATATAACAGTACGATGTGTGTTCAGGTTTATATGATAGTCTGTATGCGTTAGTAAAAAAAAAGGTAGATGAAAATACATTCAACCATGAATATGGTATCATTATTTATATTGTCGGTAATCCTTTATTGCGTTTGTTAATAAGCATAACTGGTCTACAAAATAAAACAAATTGTGCGACAATTGCTGCACTTTAAGTAATTAAAATATATATTAAAAAATTGATTAAGCCGCCCTTAACAAACATGTGTGCAAAC
>CAIRSV010000122.1 GCA_903881265.1 uncultured Bacteroidota bacterium | reverse complement strand
CACCATAACATTCGATATGTGGCGTTGCTTTGGTCACTAGTCGCCCAAGATGATGTTGTGTAATAATATCGATCACAAAACAATGATCGATGACTTGGATATTTTTTTGTTCGTGCACTTTGGCCAACAAGGCTCTCTCAATCTCATTGCCTGTGACGTCTTTATGATGCAGTATTCGATGTTCAGAATGTCCGCCTTCTTTTCCAAGCTTATAATCGCCATCGGCTTCTTTGTCAAAATCAGTTCCCCATTGTATGATTTCCTTCATCCGTTCAGGTCCTTCTTTCACAACAATTTCTACAATGCGCTCATTACAAAGTCCATCACCGGCTATCAGGGTATCTTGTATATGTTTTTCATAACTGTCGTTCGCACTATCAAAAACTGCTGCCACACCACCTTGCGCATATTTCGTATTGGTCTCGTCTTCCATTGTTTTGGTCATCACGACGATCTTTAAATCCGGACGTGCAATGGAAGTTTTTAAGGCATAAGTCAAACCGGCAATTCCCGAACCTATGACCAGAATATCTGTTGTCATTTACTGCTATCTATTTTTAATTGAACCCTAATCAGTCGAGCTGAATGCCGTGGCGGTAACCTTGTGGGAGCTGTCTAAGCAAACCCGAACGATTAAATGAACGGCATAATAACTTGATATGAATCCAAAGGTAACGGAAAACCTTTTACTAAATTTACAGCCATTCAATATTACTTTCCGTATTTTTGTGACCATGAAAATATTCAAACGAGCCCCACTTCTTTTATTGTCCATCATATTTTCAGCTCCGGTTTTTTCACAATCCCATACCAATAAAAGTCCTTCCCAAAAGGCAGGTGTAAAATCTGCGCTACCTGCAGGGAATTCAGATCAAACCTTCGCGCTCGCCTCACCTTTTACTGCATCGGATGATAATACATCGTCCTCATCAAAATGGTCGCTGCAGCAATGTATCCGTTATGCCATGGATCATAATCTTCAGGTGGCTGCATCGGTATTGAACGAACGTCTTTCTCGGTTGGTATTGCAACAAAGCAAGAGCAGCCAATTGCCTTCCCTCAATGCTGATGGCAGTATCGGTGAATCATACGGACGTTCGATCGACCCTACTTCCAATCAATTTGTGACGAAAGGCTTTATGTATAATTCATTCGGACTTACTTCGCAGGCGCTGCTCTTCGGATGGTTTCAACGCAAACATCAGATCGAACAGAATCAACTCGAAGTGCAGGCAGCCAATGCATCGTACGAGCAACTCAAAGATGATATATCACTAAATATTGCTACCGGATTTCTCCGTGTATTACTCGCCCGTGAAACTGTCAAGATCAATGAAGGTCAGGTGATTCTCGCTAATCAACAATATGCTCAAACGGTAAAATTTGCCGAAGCTGGTAAACTGCCCGAACTCAATGTCGCTCAGATGATGTCGCAACTTGCCACCGACAGTTCCAATTTGGTGAGCGCTAAAGCCGATGAACGTATCGCGTTATTGCAATTACGTGCCTTACTTAATGTTGATTTAGATAAGGACTTCGATATTCAGATGCCTGATATCAATATCGCCGAGTTATCATCCTTTAATGCTTTGCCAGCCCCTGAAGGGATTTATACTATTGCGTTGAAAAATCAATATCGTATGAAGTATGATGAACTTAAACTGGAGTCGGCCAAGAAAACACTCGCCATCTCCAAATCAGCTCAGTATCCTCAGCTCTCGTTGATAGGGAGTCTTGGTACTAACTTTTCGTCGGTCACAAAAGACATCATCGGGCAAAACTATGTCGGTGAAGCGCCTATCGGTACGATCAGCTACGATTCAATTACCTTGCCTGTCACACGATCGATGTATAGCTACAGCACCCGCACACGTAATGTCTTCAACCAATACGGCGATAATATCAGAGCCAATATCGGTATCAGTCTCAATGTGCCTATCCTCAACGGGCTCAGCACGCATTATACGATTGAGAAAGCACGTATCGGTCTGATGTCGCAACAGATTACTATCGAAAGCGATCAACAAAAATTGAAGCAGGATATCTACAAAGCGTACGAAGATGCCAAAGCCTCTTCACAAAAATATTATGCCGCCAAACGTGCGCAAGAGGCTTCTGAACGAGCACTCGATTTTGCGTCAAAACGTTATGAGATTGGTATGATCAACACCTTCGAATACACCTCCACACTCAATAGTTTTCATAGTGCTAGTTCGTCGGTCTTGTCATCAAAGTACGATCTCATATTCAAACTCAAGGTGCTAGATTATTACATGGGTAATCCCTTAAAATTATAAATCACATACATGTCTCAAAAAAGAATTTACTGGATCATTGGTATCACCCTGCTACTTATAGTCTTTGCCATCGTCTTGCAAAAGACTGGCGTCATCGGCGAAGATCATACCGTTAAGGTGGCAGTTGAGGAAGTAGGCAAACATGATATCGTTGAAACAGTGACGGCCAGCGGAAAAATTTATCCCGTATCCGAAGTCAAGATCAGTCCCGATGTATCAGGTGAGGTGATCGATCTCTATGTCGAAGAAGGCGACAGCGTAAAGAAAGGACAAGTACTCGCTAATATCAACGCCACTATTTATCAGTCTATGGTCAATAAGGCCAATGCACAACTTAATCAAACCCGCTCATCGGTGTTCAATGCAAGTGCCCTCACGATGCAGGCCAAGGCGCAGCTCGATCAGGCCACTTCTACCTATCAACGCAACAAAGGTCTGTATGAAGATAAGGTCATCAGCGCCATGGAATTCGAAACCGCTGACGCCGCTTACAAAACGGCACAGGCAAATTATAAGGCTGCTCTTGAAAATATCAAAGGCAACGAATACGGTGTAGCCAGCGCGCAGGCCAATGTCACCGAAGCAGTCCAAAATCTTCACAAGACCACCATCTATTCACCGATGAAAGGGATTGTATCCAAACT
>CAIRSV010000121.1 GCA_903881265.1 uncultured Bacteroidota bacterium | reverse complement strand
TGTTGCTGCAGGTAAGAATAAAATGTGTGATCATGATATAAACCAAAGATTCATATACTATTTTTAACTCATCAAGTAACTTTCCTTGAGGTAAATCAATGTCCGTGGCATTATCTGATGTAATGTAGCTCATCAAAACAGCTCGGTCACCGGACAACTTCGCTGCAGCATATGCACCTTGCTTATCAATCACACCAAATTCCTTCTCGAAATTTTGTTCTTCACAAATATCAAAATTACCAGAGCCCAGGTTGGAGGGTCCCAATACCAGTGCCCCACCGCAAGATAGCTTGAAATGGAATAAATGCCCGAGTCTTTGTCAAAATAAATGTATTGTGGTTTGTTTTTCTGGAAGGATAATCAAGCCATTGTACAATCGCGCCACTAACTAGTTCAGCACAGTTCTTTTTCTTAGATTTGTCCATCCATTCAGATTGTACGGGTGCCTCCATAACAATTCCATACCATAAGGCATCTTTGGCTCCACGGACTTCAACGAGATCTCCCATCGCAAGCTGTTCCATCTATCAATATCAGAAGAAAATACAACTGAATAATTCATTTCATTGTTTGTTAAGTCAAACCTCAAAATCGTCATCCTCTGCAATGTGCGTCGATAAAACAACATCGCGTAAAATAGGCATAGATGAGATATCATTCATAGCTGCTGTTGCGTTGTACGAGACGGCACCAATTTTGCCTAGCAACAAACGACTTGCAAGAGATTCCCGTTCCTCCGCAGATTTTTGACCAGGAAGTAATTTTAGAGCGCGTGATAAGCTCACTGTTTTCTTTTCATCTGCAGCGAGGTTGGCAGTGAGGCTGACTGCTCGTTGCACAACTGCATTTTGTGGCTGGACAAAAAAATGAAAAATAATAATCATATGATTTAATTATTATTTCAAGTAAATCTGACATACGTTGTTTCGCAACAAGAGATTGGATACGCCTTTGCCTTTGAGTGCAGACATTGTTTTTTTCATTTTCTTTTCTTTTAATTCTTTTTCTTTTTTGTGAGCATTAGGGTGTTTATCCGCGCGATCTTTCTTGTGTGTGATAAAGTCGCATTGTGTACAATGATAGTGTTTTCTTTCATGGTGTTCGCATGTGTTGCTCGGGCACTTCGAAGATAAGTAAATGTTGAAACATTCTGGAACTTCCTGAGCAGCAAGCAATATTTGCATGATGGTAACATTGTATGATGATAACATGCAAATAATATATTTACCTTCGTTCCACAGCTTCTTTTGCGTTTTTTTGTCGAGGACGACTCTGAATGCTTGATGGAACCAGGAGGTAGTGAACTAAATGCATCATCTTCATCAATACTATCTTCTCGAGTTTGCAACTTAGCATCATTATCACTGTCATCCATTTTCGAAAATAGCGGTTTGCAAACACTATTTTTAAATTTTACCTCCAGCCCCACGAAGAGCCTGTATTTTGGCGCTCCACCAAGAGAGGTAAATCCGACCTCGCATATCAAGATTTATCAAGTTTTTGCCTCTGGACTCCCAGAGGTAAAGTTTTCTTTACCTCCAGCAACACCATTCTGCACCTTCTCTACTTCTTTGAGCTTTGTTGCACGAACGGCCGACTGGCTCACCCACAACCAGCATTCTGTCAACGCTGG
>CAIRSV010000120.1 GCA_903881265.1 uncultured Bacteroidota bacterium | reverse complement strand
ACAAAAATAATTTCACTCACATTGAGCTTCATAAAAGGATCCAATAGGTGCTGAAGCATCGTTTTTCCTGCTACTTTAAGTAATGGTTTTGGTCTTATCAATGTGTGCGGTCTTAATCTTGTTCCTTTTCCTGCCATCGGTATTATTATATTCATATTGTAGTGTTCGTTTTTAATGTGAATTGATGTTGCTAAAAAAATTGTTTTAATGATCAAACGTATAATGAGTTCAAGATTCAGGAAATTTCTTTTTTACTGAATATATAAAAAGTAGTTTATCCTGTGCTACCGAATCCGCCTTCACCGCGATGACTGCTCTCTAACGATTCGACCTGTTGCCATTGCGCTGATTCATATCTTGCAATCACCATTTGAGCGATTCGATCTCCATTTCGAATTGTTTGTGTTTCATTAGATAGATTAATAAGAATGACTTTTATTTCACCTCGATAATCGCTGTCGATAGTCCCAGGTGTATTCAAGCAAGTGATGCCCTGCTTTATCGCGAGTCCGCTTCGAGGTCTTATTTGTGCTTCAACGCCCATTGGAAGCGCCACGTGCAAGCCTGTAGGGATGAGGATGCGCTGCATTGGTTCAAGATAGATCTCGTCGGTGATGAAGGCATAAAGATCCATACCGGCTGATCCGGCTGTCTGATAAGCCGGCAATGGATGACTGCTGTGATTAATTATTTCTATCTGCAAAGCATTTGTATGTAATCCTCAAAAATAATTCAAATTGCGGATTTGTTTCCTGTTTTTTAAATGCTCACATACCATAGTATCCGTTGAAGAAAATTGCCCCATTGTTTCATACTATCACGCAATTTTGTATTCAACGATAGGTAGGTAACTTTTTCGCCCTTGATAGGTGCTGCAATTTCCTTTTCTAGCGGAAGATAATTATCCATTTTGGTGGCAAAATAAGAGACATTCAAACGCGGCATCACAATACCAAGTATCATACCTGGCAAACCATTGAAGCTTTCAGGTCCTCCTTCAGCAAGTATAGCATCGGTGTAAAACGCAATCACATACACCGAATCCATGATGATGGTTTCTGCACGACGACAATTGAAGCCTGCAATTTTTCTAAATTCTTCCGTAACTTTCCATTGATACTGTTTGATTGAATCGGAGACTAAATACGTTTTCTCGAATAACTTTTTTTCAGCCACGCATGTCATCGTCTCATAATTATTATAGACAATATTTCGCTCAGCCGGAACATTTCCCATCATCATTTTACTTTCAGAAATTCCATCGGGTGCAGGTTTGTAAAGACTTTCCTTATCGGTGAAGAACATCTCAAACACATCGGTTTTATACTTCGGTATTTGCTTCTTAAAATTATCTGCCATTGCCGAATTACCGCTACTCCCTTTCATCATTTCATCCATTTGTTTATGCATATTTATCTTGCGTTCAAACGTAAGTTTTCCTCGAAATGTGATCGACGGAACCTCTTTTGTTTGCTGTGCAATGCATGTTGCAACTATGAATTGCAGGATAAGTAGTAAACGTATTTTTTTCATCGTGTTTATTTTTTCAAACAACCCCAAAATCGGTTGCTAGGATAGATCGTATTAATTTATAAATGAAGTGTATTTTGTTCTTAGGTCAGCCCACATTATCGATGCATTCTCATGCCCCCACGACGCGAAGGACCACCTTTCGGATGACCGCCCATCCCCTTTTGTGATGTAGCCAAAGGCCCCGTATTAAAATTCCAAACCATACCAATCATCCAATATCGGCTAAGCGTTTGAAAATTACGTTCGGTGTTGTAATTGGCTGTAGTTGAGCGTTCATAGCCTTTATTCTGATTCAAGATATCATTCATGCTAGCTCGCCATTCTAGCGTCTTACTTTTTAGCATTTTATAGGCGATATAACCATTCCAAATAAATCGGTCGAAACTAGTTGCATAAGGTCCTACTGGCGGATTATATAAATAATCGGCATCCGTTCCGATTTCTATATTCTTTGGCAAATAGAAATTCATAGAAGCGGATGGCGCAAAGGAAAAGAATGTAATATCCCGAGATGTCTGAAGATTATTTTGCGTATTTGTATAAATAGTGCCAAGATCAAGGCTCAGATACATCTTGTCTTCCTTAGAATAACTAAGACCTGGGGTTAGCGTGATACTAAATGAATTGGAATTACCTTCCAGGTTGTTGATGATAGTCGGTGTATGAGCGAAACTGCCGCTGACATTCATCTTCCCATCGATTGGCGTCTTTGGTATTTTGGTATTGATGCCTCCCCAAAGACTTGCATTATAGCCGCCGTTCAAATTAACATAGGTATTGATTGTCCTACCAAATTCGTCAAGTGTTCGGTTTGTTGCAATGTTATTAAAACTGTTTGTAAACATAATACCTGCATATAAACTTCGGCTCGACAACACCTTATAACTAAAGTAATTAATATTGATATTCTGATTGTAACCCATCTTAAGGTTCGGATTACCAATGATGATATTCAACGGATTTGAATTGTCTTGCACTGGTTGAATCTGACTGATATTCGGTTGTTTGGTTGAACCGCTATAACTAAACGTAAATCTCCTAAACTGATCAAATTTATAATTAAACCTAAGTGTTGGAAACAGATTGACGCGATTATAATCGTACCTACGATTTCTCACTAAATCCATCTGCTTAAACATCGAATAGCGTGCTTTGCTGCCCAAGGTTACATTGTATTTTTTTTCATTATATTTAAATTCAAGTCCAGCAGTCTGACTAAAAATATCAGATGAAAAATCGCTGCTTAATGAATCTACTCTGTCACTATAGTCGATTGATCCAGTTGGCTTTACTTTAGCAGTCTTGCTTGAATGACTATTATCAGACGTAATACCGTATGATAATTTCAGTAGCACTTTTTTTGACAATGGTTCTGTATAGGTCAAATCAGAACTTAATACATTAGCGACAAAATCATCTTTCTTTTTCTGATCTATCATCTCCTGAACGGACGTACCGGCTACAACATATCCATTCTCACCTTCTATGGTGCCATCTGCGTGGTTGTTATTATAATTGAATGATGCGTTGAATGAAATGGTCCTTCCAGTTTTCTTCAGCTTTTTGTTGATAGTCGCCTGATTATTAATATTGGATGTTACTGATTGGTCGCTTTTATTCGTCATGCGACTACTGATTGGCACTTCATTATAGGTTGTGTTCTGGGTTTTACTAAAATTGGATCCATCAATAAAAGCAAGCCGTCCAGACATGTTATAGATAATAGTCAGACTGCTATCGATAGCAAAATCGTATTTTCCTGTTAGACGATGTGTGTTTCGGCTGCTGAATGAATTTGAGTTATCCAAGGATTGATAATTTCTTCCAGGGAATAAATTCTCTGTCTTTGAATTCTCATTTTTAGTTCGATTGATTCGTCCAAAGGAATAATTAGTATTCAGATGCTCCTTGTTCTCATTCCATTTATCGGCATAATGAACACCACCAACCCAAGCTTTTGTAAGTCCTTCCGGAATGCCATTTCCAAAATTGCCACCATCATCGCCGCTATCATAAAAATTCCACATAAAGCCACCATCGTCATCCATCATCATATTGCCTCCATCGCCAGTGTATTTATTTTTATCTTCCCAACCTAAACCCGTTTTTCCGTTACTGCTCATCAAACCATAAAGACTCATTTGGCGTTTGTTCTTAAATGAATTTACCATCGCCTGATTCTGCCATCGGTCATCCAAACCTGCCCCTAACTCCACCTTGCCAAACTGTCCTTTGTTCATGTTGTCTTTTAATTTCAAGTTGATGGTCTTCTCTTCCTGTCCATCATCAAAACCTGTAAACGCAGCCTGATCACTTTTCTTATCGAATACCTGAACCTTCTCCACCACTTTAGATTGGATATTTTGTGTAGCGACTGTCGGATCATCACCAAAAAATTCTTCTCCATCCACCAACACCTTCTCCACCTTCTCGCCTTGCGCTGTAATTTCGCCTTTCTTATTAACCTGTATCCCCGGTAAGACCTTGAGTAAATCTTCTACCATAGCTCCTTGCCTTACTTTAAAACTATCTGCCAAATATTCAAGTGTGTCACCTTTTATTTTAATGCCTGCCGTATTTTTAATGATAACCTCACGCAACACCTGTCCGCGCTGAATCATGTTATAATCACCTAAATCCTTCACAGCATCTTTTTCGGTAAGAATAATTTCGTCTACAAAATCAATATAATTATTATGGGCAATGAGCAGAATAAACGTATCGGCCTTCAGACCGCTAATCGAGAAACGTCCTTGTTGATTGGTACGTGCATGCTTCACCAACATTGAATCGCTCTTACGAATAATTGATACGGTGGCAAAGACAATGGGTTTGACATTGGTTGAATCATACACGCGCCCTAAAAGCCCATTGGTTTGAGCAAATCCAGTGGATGATATCAACAAAATGACGAATACGAATAGAATTATTTTTTTCATACTAAAAAATTAGTGGCTAAAGATAGCCTTAACCGAGGTTTCTGCATCGCCTTAATGACAAAAATGCCTTAAAAAAGGGTTAAACGGCTGAATGTTGGGATGGATAAGAAAACGCCTTACATTTGTCAGAATATGCCTATAATCAATTTCAATGACAGCCTTAATTTTATGTCCAAACTGACATTCAGGCGCTGTTGGAATGGCATGAAGGTGCTGAGTAGTTTCTATCTCACACGTTGGTTCAACAAACCAATTCAATGGGGCCTCCCTTTTTCAATTTCCTTTGAACCGACCACATCGTGTAATCTGAGATGTCCAGAATGCCCAAGTGGACTAAGAGCGTTCACCCGACCGACCGGTATGTTAGAGAAAAATTTCTTTACTGAAACTATCGAGGAATTGCACAACGAAATGCTATACCTTATTTTTTACTTTCAAGGTGAACCTTATCTGAATCCTGCTTTTTTGGATATGGTGAGCTTCGCCTCTTCTAAAAAAATATACACAGCCACTAGCACAAATGCCCATTACTTAAATGATGAAAATGCCCGTCGTACAATAGAAAGCGGACTCGACCGACTGATTATCTCCATCGACGGTACCACACAGGAAGTGTATGAACAATATCGCATTGGAGGTCAATTAGAAAAGGTATTGGAAGGCACTAGGAATATCGTAAAATGGAAAAAGAAATTAAAATCAAAAACGCCTTATGTCTTTTTTCAGTTTTTAGTTGTCAAACCAAATGAACATCAAATTGACGATATAAAACGCCTTGCCAACGAAATCGGTGTCGACGATGTGCGTTTCAAAACAGCGCAGATCTACGACTATAAAAATGGTAATCCATTGATACCAAGCATCAACAAATTTAGCCGGTATAAAAAACAAGCGGATGGGACATACACCATCAAAAATTCACTGGAGAATCAATGTTGGAAACTATGGCATGCATGCGTGATTACGTGGGACGGACTTGTAGTTCCTTGTTGTTTCGACAAGGATGCCGATTACCAACTTGGCGATTTAAAAAATAAAAGTCTGCGCACTATTTGGCACGATAAAGCATACCGTGCGTTCAGACAAAAACTACTGCTCGGCCGCAAGCATATCGACATCTGCGCAAATTGTAGTGAAGGCACCAAGGTATGGAGCGAATAGACTTTTAACGTTATTTATTAAAACTAAACCTTACTTTTACTCCTTAATTTTTTATTATGCATATTCCTTTTTTCAATAAAAAAGAACAAGACGCGAACAAGGCTAAAAAGAAAAAATCGATTGGCCGCGAATGGCTCGATGCGGCAGTATTTGCCATCGTAGCTGCCACTATCATCCGCACGTTTTTTATTGAAGCCTATACCATTCCTACCCCATCAATGGAAAAATCCTTGTTGGTCAATGACTATCTTTTCGTAAGTAAAATGCATTATGGTGCGCGTATGCCAATGACACCGCTTGCCGTGCCATTTGTGCACAATACACTTCCTTTATCAACTATCAAATCGTATAGCGAAGCCATTAAAGCACCTTACAAACGCTTCTGGGGCTTTTCGGAAATAGAACGCTATGATGATGTGGTGTTTAACTTTCCTGAAGGCGATTCCTTACTCGCTGAAATGCCAGAAGCCGATTATTATTCGTTGAAATATGCCTACGGCGAAGAGAATCTCAAACGCGAATACACTGTTCTTTCTAGACCTATTGACAAAACGGATAACTATATCAAACGTTGTGTGGCCATTGCAGGTGATGTGTTGGAAATTAAAAAAGGTATCTTGTACATCAACAATGCACCTGCCACGCCATTTAAACATCTTCAGAAAAGTTATTATGTCCGCACCAAAAATAATTTAGGTTTTAATGAAGACGAGTTGAAAGATATGAATGTCGAGATCATGGAAAACATACACAACTCATTCATCGAATATATTTTTAACGGCACAGAAGAGAATATGGCGAATGTAAAAGCGTTACCAAATGTCGATAGTGTTGGTCCTTATATCACGCCTGCAAATGCTGTTTCAGGACGTGGTGAAAACATCTGCTTCCCGAGAGATACCGTTCATTTTAAATGGAATGTCGATAATTACGGTCCGTTGACTATCCCTAAAAAAGGCGCCACCATTACACTCACACCTGAAAATATTGCGTTATACGCCCGACTTATTTCTATCTATGAAAACCATTCATTGATAGGCAACACTGATGGCACCTACTCGATCGACGGGAAGAAAACAAACACGTATACCTTTGGTATGAATTATTATTGGATGATGGGAGACAACCGACACAATTCGCTTGACTCGCGCTATTGGGGTTTTGTACCTGAAGATCATGTAGTGGGTAAAGCGTGGTTTATTTGGATGAGTTATGGAAAAGATGGCATTCGTTGGAAACGATTATTCCGAAGTGTCAAGGCACTCGAAAAATAATGTTATCTTCATTCATTGCATCGTATTTCTAATAGACTACTTTTAAATTCAAGACAGATCGAATGACAGAGTCAATTTTAAAAGAAAATAGCATACAAACTACTCGATATGAAAAGACAGATCGTTCTTATTTGCTTCATATTTCTTTGCCTTAACATCACAAAGGCACAAACTGCCAATGAGTTTTATAGCAATGCCTTAACGTATAAAGCCAAGGAAAATTATACTGAAGCAGCCCGTCTTCTCTCGAAGGCCCTTGCCCTTGACCCTACGAATATCGATATCAAAAAGGAACTAGCTGATGTACAATACAATAAACGAAGTTATTATGAGGCAATTCCTCTTTACGAAGAAATACTGAACGGTGATGAAAAGAATCTAATCTATTTGGCACGACTTTCAGCAATGTATAGTATGAGCCCAAAGAAGATGAAAAGTGTCGAGTATGCAGATAGAGCGCTCAAACTCAAACCGACAGATGGCGAAATAAACAAGATGCTAGCCCGTTCATTTCTTGAGATTCAACATTATACCCGTGCAATCAAACTTTATCAGGAAGCCGAGAAATCATTCCCTACAGATAACGATATTCCGTTTAAGATTGCCTTTTGCTATGCACAAATAGCCGATTATTCAAGCGCGATGAAATACTATAAACGCGCATTGGAATTAGATCCAGAGAATGCTACTAAATTATACGAAGCTGCGAATAACGCCAGTGATGCCGGCAATTACAAACATGCACTCGAACTGTATCAATCAGCAGAAGAAAAAGGTTATTTCAAAACAACTGGCTTTTATGCCAATTGGGCCAATGCCTATATCGAACTAAAAGATTTCAATGCAGCTTTAGTTTATTATGCCAAAGCAAAAGAACTTGCACCCTATGATCGTCAAATCAATTTTGCTATTGCCGATATCTATTCACAACAAGGTGATTATAAAACATGCCGTGAAATACTTGAGCAAATGCTCGAACTGAATCCGAACGACGCCGAAGTGATGTATACAATCGGCATGAGTTATTACAAAGTAGGCAAGACCAGTAAAGCTGAAGCGTATTTCAGTAAGGCGTTCGAACTAGACCCTTCACTTAAAAGTCTGCGTGTCGCAAAACCAACTTTCTAATGCTTTCTATTCTCGGTCTAGCGTAAAACCAAAACTTGTGCCCACATCTAATTTACTTCGGCAGGTGACCGAATGATTGTGCGCTTCTACGATATGTTTAACAATAGCCAATCCAAGTCCCGTGCCACCCGCATTGCGTGAACGCGCTGAATCGGTGCGGTAGAATCGTTCAAATACACGAGATATATGTTCGTCATTAATTCCGATTCCATCATCGGTGATTTCAATGAAAACTTGCTTGCTATCAACAATATATACCCCAGCATTTGTTTCGCCATTCTCCTTGCCATAATTGATTGAGTTCTCAATTAAATTCACCAATACCTGTTTGATTTTTAATAGGTCGGCAACTACTTCGATATCTTGCTCACAACCTTTCTTGATGCCTAATTTTATTTTCTTGATGGTCGCCTTTTGAGACAATTCTTCATACACATCTTTGATTAAATCCTGAATCATAAAGCTTGATTTATTGATAGGAAGTTGATTCGATTCGATTTTAGAAATTTCATCCAAATCAGTGACCAAATCAGATAAGCGATCAATACTTTTTCCAGCCTTTTGCAAAAAAGTAATGTTTACGTTGTCATCGTGAATGGCGCCGTTCAATAAGGTATCGATATAACCTTGTGCAGCAAAGATTGGCGTCTTCAACTCGTGCGCTAGATTCATTAAAAATTCTCGCCTAAACTGTTCATTATTTTGCAAACGCTCAATTTCAACTTTACGTTCTTCTGCCCATTTCGTTACCTCATCTCTAACCTCTTCAATGGTCTTTTGCGGTAGCAGTTCATTGGCAAAATACTCTTCTCGCTTGGTGGCTTTAGTTTGCGAGATAAATTTGTAAATGAGTTTTATCTTACGATAGATAAACCGTTCGATCACATAATAAATCAGCAAATAGGATACGATGCCTACAACGGCAAACGTAATGAGAATGTCTTGTAGATTGCGGGTGAAAAAAAATAAGAACATCGACACCAACAAGGTGATGATGAGAGAAATAAAAAAAGCCAATCGGGCAGGTGAAAGATTTTTACTGTTGAACATGCAGTAAATTTAAGACCATATTGCTATGATTCATTCAGAAAATTTGATGAATGTGCTTTATGCTTCAAACTTATAACCAACACCCTTGATGGTATGGATATAATCGACATTAAGCTTTTGACGAATCTTACGAACGTGCACATCAATGGTGCGGTCACCAACAATGACTTCATTACCCCAAACCGTATTCAATATTTCGTTGCGTAAAAAAACCCTACCTGGCTTAGAGGCTAATAAGGCAAATAATTCAAATTCTTTACGTGGCAATTTCACTTCGTCTCCTTTAAAAATGACCATGAATTTTTCTCGGTTGATTTCAAGATCTTTAAACATCAACACCGTTGAGTCGCCTTTGGATATTCTACGAAAAGCCGAGTGTACCCTTGACATCAGTAATTTAGGTTTGATAGGCTTCGAAATATAATCGTCTGCGCCGGCTTCAAGACCTCTAATTTCTGATGCTTCATCAGCAAGGGCTGTTAAAAAAATCACGATGGTTTCATCAAACTCAGCCTTTGCACGAAGTTCGATACAGGTCTGAATACCATCTTTGTGAGGCATCATAATATCGAGTAGGATGAGACCCGGTTTAAATTTGGCTGCTGTTTCCAAGGCATCCACTCCGTTGGATGCGGTTTGTACTTCATAACCATTGGCTTCGAGATTGTACTTGATAATTTGTACGATATCTTGCTCATCGTCTACAACTAGTACTTTGCCTAACTTCTTTTCCATAAAGGATTTTTACAAAAGTAGTGAAGATGCGGCCCAATGTACTTTATTTCCTGATTATGTTAATGTTAAGGAATACCCTGGATTAAAGATTAAAAAGCCACAGATTTGAAATGGGAATGAATCCATTAAGCTGTGAATTTGTGGCTAATTGCTTTTATGATAAAGAAATTCACTGTCATGATTAAAGATTAAAAAGCCACAGACTCACAGATTTGAAATGGGAATGAATCCATTAATCTGTGAATTTGTGGCTAATCGCTTTTATGTTAAAGGAATACCCTGTCATGATTACAGATTAAAAAGCCACAGATTCACAGATTTGAAATGGGAATGAATCCATTAATCTGTGAATTTGTGGCTAATTGCTTTTATGATAAAGAAATACCCTGTT
>CAIRSV010000119.1 GCA_903881265.1 uncultured Bacteroidota bacterium | reverse complement strand
TGTATTAAATCTATTTGTGAAGAATTGCTTAATGAATAAGATTTTGGTTATCGTGTATAGTGCAACGAAATAAATTAAGTTAGTTTACTCAATTCAAACACAACCTAACACAACACGGTATCTGTGCATTCTACAGATGGCTATGCACTACGCACAAGCCAATTTATTGCCCTTTAAACGCCTTAACCGTTTGCTTGTTGTCAATTAAGGTGTTTTGCAATAATTGTCTGAACATTCTAAAACCACTCATTGACTCTTGCAAAAGTGAATCATTCGAAATAGGATGGTTTAACAGGCTGTCATGTTGATAATCGTACAGCTTGAAGGTTTTCTGATTATCTGTCACAAGCACCCGATTATCTTGAAGCATCTGCTGATGTTCACCCATTTGAGTATACGCAACATGCGATACCGTTGAATCAAAGGCACTATTGCCATAGGCAAAAAAACTCGATGGATAATGAAGATAATCCAATACGGTCGGCATAATATCGATCTGTTGCATAGGCTGCTTCGAGTAGTTACGCAACTTGCTGTCTGATGGATGAAACAGAATGATAGGGATGGCATATAATCCCATGCCACGGTTATAAAAATCAACGGAATCATTATTGGCTAAATAATTATGATCGGCCGTAATCACAAACAATGTATTCGAATACCAAGGTTGTTTTGATGCCGTGATAAAAAATTTCTTAAGGGCCATATCCGAATATGAAATTCCTCTATAAATACTATTCAGTGTAGAGAATGCCGAATTTTTATATTCTTGCGGCAGCCTGAAGGGTTCATGCGAACTGAGTGTGAATACCGACGACATAAAGGGTTGCTTCTCTTTTCCTAATTCATTGGCATAATATTGAAGAAAAGGTTCATCCCAAATACCCCAAGCCCCGTCATACTCTTTATCGTTATGATATTGAGTACGGCCCATATAACGTTCAAAACCGGCGCTCGTTGAAAAGATATCGAAATTCATCGTGCCGTTGGTACCGCCATGAAAAAATGATGTATGATATCCGTTACGCTTGAGTAATAACGGAAGCGCATCAATCGTATTGTTGGAATAAGGCGAATTCATATACGAGTCTTCCATAAACACAGGTATGCCAGCCAAGACAGCAGGTATACCATCGGCAGAACGATGAGCATTCGCATAGGCATTGGTAAACACAAGACTATTACCCATCAGACTATCTAAAAACGGCGTATAACTTTTTCTCCCTCCTATACCTGTGTATTGACGACCAAAACTTTCAAGGATAATAACAACCACATTGCTTTTTTTAAACGAGCCACCGCTTGAATAGTTCTTCACCGGATGGCAATAAGATAGCAACTCATTTTCACTGTAGTATGTTAGATGATCAAGTTTATTATCACCCAAACTATGCAAAATAGAAAAAGGCGTGTTCAACACCAAGGGTGTCTGATCATTCGACGCTATCAATAAAGCACTGACATTCATAATAGGCTTTAATTGCATTCCTCCCCGAATAAGTATGATTGAAAAGAACAGCGTGAATACATACATACCTGCTTTTTGAAAGGAGAAACCAGTTTGGACTTTATCGCTTACAAGTGCTTTGATTCGGCGATTGATTAAGACAAACAGCGCAACAAAACAAACCGCCGCAATTGGAACAAACCAAAATTCTTTTAGATAAGAAGGCAGTAAGTCTATAAAATCAGATTTCTTTCCTAACAGATGAAATACTTCGGCTGTCATCCTTTTCCGCACATAAGGATAATATCCTATATCAGCCAAATCAAACAAAAAAGCAATACTATTTGTTCCAATAAACAAGCCATTCAACAATCGCTTATACCACGCTGAGTTAACCACTTGAAAAGGCACTAACATCAAAACCAAATACAGATAATTGATTAAAAAAACAGCCGACAAATCAAATCGCAACCCATATTTCATCAAGCTAACATATCGTTCAAAATCAACTGCTTTGAAATAGCTGTGATTAATACAAAAAAACAAAAACCTACCACATTGGTATATGCATAACAACAGCAAAATCTGTAGGGTTACTTTTTTGTAAATTGTGGACGCTGTGAAGCTAGTCATGGCATTTGTAAAAGATGCAAATTAACATTATTTAATGAGTAGTCCACAAGACGTGCATAAAAAGTAGCCGATTGAAATAGTTGGCTCCTTCATACGTCCCTTTCGTCAACGAACCAATCATCCATCATCACACATGATTGAAAAGCGTGTAGCGTTTCTCGTCATTTTCGAAAGGTTGTGCATGTATAAGCGTTCATTCGAATCGACTGACATGTCAAAAATTTTCAGCCTATTTGATATGTTACGTTGCACCTCAAAATCGAACTGTATGGGCGAAAGGAATGAACATAGCTCGTTCATTCAACAGAACATAAATCATTATTTTTTTAAATAATGTAGCGTACTGTCGATATTGAGAGTTTCAAAAAACGTATGCTGCAAAATATGATCCTTGTTGTATAGCATCATCTGCGGTATGCCTTTCGACATAAAAATTTTTGAGCTAAGTTCCATATCAGTGCCACCTAAAATGACCGTTCGACCTTCGATGATGCCGCTTGCTGTGATAAAATTTTGCACCTCATTGATCAGGTTCAAACCAGTAAGAAACACAACCGTGATGTCTTTAAATACATCAATATGCTCTTGCAATGTAGTGGCCACTTTCTGACAATGATCGCACATAGGATTAAAAAGCACTAGCATCAATGGCTGACCCTTAGGTAGATCATCTTGTGTCAAGATTGCACCTGCGAGTGTTGTAATTTTCAATGGCACTAAGACTGATCCGGGAATCGTAAAGGGTTGTTTGTTTGGTTCATTCTCTTTTACCTGCGCGTGCCTCAGAGCGGCTTGTTGTTCCTTGGCTATGCGCACTTGCTCTTCCATACGTTTTGTACTTTTCTTATCCTGTGCATGGCACAAAAAGATAATCGAAAAACAAAGAACAAATAGAATACCTATTTTATTTATCATAGCGTTGACTGTTTTGCTTGTAAGATGGCATCTGCCA
>CAIRSV010000118.1 GCA_903881265.1 uncultured Bacteroidota bacterium | reverse complement strand
CAAGAAAGCAAATCTGATCATTACAAAACCTATTCCTTCAGTGGCGTATTTACCTTATGCCTTTGGTACGAATCTGATTGAGAAAGTAATGATCAGTTAAGCCTGCGATTCTTAATTGTCTATACTAATCTTGATGTTAACTAAGATTATATCCAACAAATTGTATCACTTATCTTATACCTAATAACTCGTAACTAATAACTTATCGCTTACGCCTCTTCCTCCAACTTTATTTTCCTTAATCGTGGCGCTGAAAAATAGGTTACGATAACAACGAGGATGGTCATGATACCACCAAATACAACGGCCGGCACTGTGCCCATCATTCGGGCTGTGACACCGCTTTCAAAAGCGCCTAATTCATTACTTGAACTGATGAACATCATATTGATAGACGATACACGACCTTTAATTTCATCAGGTGTTTTCAATTGCAAAATAGAATGACGTATCACCACACTCACACCATCAAAGAGCCCAGCAAAAAACAAGAGCCCAAACGATAGATAAAAATTTGTCGATAAACCAAAGAGCATTATGCAAGCTCCAAACCCACCAACACAAAGAAATAGTTTAGTCCCCACATTTTTCTTTAACGGCAGATACGCCAATATCAACAATAGAAAAATCGCGCCAATACCATGTGCACTTCGAAGCCAACCATAGCCAACCTCACCGATATTCAATATTTCCTTAGAGAAAACAGGCAACAACGCTTCAGCCCCGCCAAACAATACCGCAAACAAATCGAGACTTAAAACAGCCAGTATAATTTGCGATTTGAATAGAAAACTAAATCCTTCTTGAAGACCTTTTATGATCCCAACGTCCTTGGTAAATGTCACAGCTTTTGGTTTAATTTTTAAAATGCTGAATAAGGCGAATGACAAACACACAGCTGCAATAATTAATGTGTTACTGACGCCAATGCTCGCCATCAGAAAACCACCCGCTAATGGCCCTAATACAGAACCAAGCATCCACGATGTGCTACTCCATGTAATCGCTTGCGACATGCGATCTCTTGCCACTAATAACGGCAAAAGTGAAAACGAGGAAGGCGCCAAAAATGAACGTATACAGCCGCTGAAAAACATAGCAGCCAAGATTAACCATTCGATTGTTTTTACCGAATGTGAATGAATAAACGAATTGGAACAGATGATGAAAATAAAAACGGCATTGACCAAATAGAAGAGAATACAACGCAGATACATCGTTCGTTTTTCGCGCTTATCAACAAAATAGCCAGCCAACAATGCCATACTAAACGCCGGTATCACTTCTGCCAATCCAACCAAACCAAGTGATAATGGGTCTTTTGTAAGCATATACAACAAATAGCTCACAACAGTTGTCTGCATAAAAAGTGAAAAAATCACCAGAAAGCGTGTTGATATAAAGTAAGCGAACTCTTTTTCCTTAAGTAATAAGATTGTTTTTCGTGCCGAGGAACTATCCATGTCGGGCAAATATAATTCATATGATTTTATACCAATGTGTGAATCTGATAATAACCCATTCTCAGTTTATCTAATTATCTTCGCTTTTCATGTTTCACGTTTTCATACAGAATTGTAAAATGGCGCTTGAAGAACTCAGGACCAATAAACTTCGCACCTTTCTATCGCTGTTAGGTGTTACCATCGGAGTCTTCTGTATCATCAGTGTGCTTACCGTATTTGACAGTCTGCAAAACAATATTCAAACGAGTATGCAATCGTTGGGAAGTAATGTATTGTATATCGGTAAATTCCCTTGGATACCTGAAGAATCAGGCGAATATCCGATGTGGAAGTATAAAGCCAGACCTGTTTGTAATTATGCCGAAATGATGGCTATCCATAAATATGTCAATAGCGCTTCCTATACAGCCATTTCCTATTCGGATGAGTCGGAAAATATCAAATTTGGAAGCAACGAATTCAAAGGCGTTGGCATATTCGCTGTGACCTATGATTTCAATAAATTACAATCGATTGATATCAATGATGGACGTTATTTTTCGTTGTCTGAAATGCAGGGTACGCAAAGCAATGGGATCGTTATTGGCGCCACTGTGGCTGAACAACTGTTTGGCAACTCCATTTCTCCAATCGGCAAGTATATCGATATCTTCAGTCGTTCGTTTCAAATCATTGGTGTGATGAAAAAACAAGGCAAGACAATGACTGGTTTTAATTTCGACGGAGGCGCGATTATTTCTTATAACTATCTGTCGTCCTTTCGTAAAATCGATAATAATATTGGCAGTGGTTTTACCGACCCTATTATTATGGTGAAAGCAAGAAAAGGTTTTGCCTTGGACGAAATGAAATATGAAATCAAATCTGTCCTTCGAGCGAACCGCAAATTGCGCCCTTCTGAAGCAGATACGTTTTCGTTCAATCAACTCGATAGCATTCAAAAGAGCATCAGCGCCATCTTTATCAATTTCAATATCTTTGGTTGGATTATCGGTTTCTTCTCGCTGATTGTGGGCAGCTTCGGCATTGCAAATATTATGTTTGTGTCTGTTAAGGAACGTACCCGTTTTATCGGTGTCAAAAAAGCCATCGGTGCGCGTAAGTTCACCATCTTATCTGAGTTTCTAATCGAATCGGTGATCCTTTGTATGATGGGCGGCTTGATAGGCATTTTATTCGTGATGATTTTATCAAAAATCTTAAGCGGACCGCTAGGCTTCCCCGTAGAATTATCAATGAATAATTTTCTTCTTGGCTTAGGTATCAGTGTCATGGTAGGCATCATCGCCGGTTACATTCCTGCCAAACGTGCCGCTAATCTTGATCCTGTCGTTGCAATACGAAGTTGATGCAGTTGCTAATCGTCAACATCGCTTGCAAGTCAAAACAATAAATAGCTTAACCAATGAATATTGAAGTGCCAATACCACAGGCATTTCAATATATGTGATTGGCCTTGCAGACAAGCACTATCTACCGAACACCTACGGAAAAACAATCGGCAAGGCAAGCGTAACAGCTTATTGTATTAAATTCAAAAATCTAAACGATATTCAGTTGGATATATTGGATATCCTTATTCAAGATGCATTGAAACAAACAACGAACTAAACAAACATAAATCTCAATACCAAGGCAACTCGCATCGGGTAGGCATATTCCACTTGCTTCAACAAGTGTTTTTACTTAATTTTGGACATCCATAAAAGGACTCCTATTATATGAACGAAAAAATAAAGAATATCATCGCTTCCTCAATCGATACAAAACGTCAGATCATGGAAAACGAACGCATGATTCAAACGCTTGAAGATTGCAGCAACGTCATTACCACCGCATTTAAAAATGGTAATAAAGTATTGTTTTGCGGTAACGGAGGAAGTGCCGCCGATGCACAACATTTAGCAGCCGAATTCAGCGGACGTTTTTATACCGACCGCGATGCACTGCCTGCCGAAGCACTTCATTGCAACACGTCCTATATGACGGCTGTAGCCAACGATTACAGTTACGATGTCGTTTACTCGCGCATGATCAAAGGCATAGGTAATCCAGGTGATGTATTAATCGGATTGTCAACAAGCGGTAATTCAAAAAATATTGTTGAAGCATTTAAGACAGCCAAATTAAAAAATATGGTTACCGTTGGTCTCACCGGCGACAGCGGTGGCATGATGAAAGAGATGAGCGATTTTCTTTTGAATGTCCCTTCCTCTGATACACCGCGCATTCAAGAATCACATATTATGCTAGGTCATATCATTTGTCAATTAGTAGAAGAAAAATATTTCGGACATGCATCATAAGGATTGTATCATACTTGCCGGTGGCATGGGCACTCGATTGCAATCGGTCGTCAATGACAAACCCAAATGTTTGGCCGATATCAATGGCAAACCCTTCCTCTCTTATCTCGCACAGCATATCAAAAAATATGCCTTTCGCAAGGTGGTCTTTTCCGTCGGTTATAAGAAAGAGATGATCATCGATTATGTAAGCAATCACCCTGACGAATTCCCCTTCGATATCGCCTTTGCTGAAGAGAACGAACCATTAGGCACAGGAGGCGCCATCCTCAACGCAATCCCCTTTTGCGAAACTGAAGATATCTTCGTGATGAACGGCGATACTTTTTTTGATGTGGATCTCAATGCCATGCACGAATTTCAACGAACGAAAATGGCCGATTGCACCTTGGCGCTCAAACCTATGCAGAATGCAGACCGGTATGGTCTTGTCAAGTTGAATGACGATTCGATGGTGACCGGTTTTGAAGAAAAACAAGTTGGCGCATCAGGTCTTATCAATGGCGGCATCTATTGTCTTTTCAAAAGCTCCTTTATCAATATTCCGTTTGAACACAAATTCTCATTTGAAAAAGATTATCTCGAAAAATTTATTTCCGAACGCGAAATGGCTGGGTTCATTCAAGACCATTACTTCATCGATATCGGTATTCCCGAAGATTATGAACGCGCGCAACATGAACTTATTGTTGAACCATAAGTCGATTCATATGGTGGGCGTGCCCCTCGCCCGTCAAAGCCCGGAGCCTCGGGTCGGGCTGTACGCTTCAATCCACGCTCATCGCGTGGGATTTTCACTACCATCCCTCACGCAGTTAACAACCACCTTCTTTTTTTCATTTACAACCTTTGTATCCAATGCATTTTATCAATCAAATCGACGCTAGTTGGACCTTATTTCTCGATCGCGATGGCGTCATCAATCACGAAAAAAATCAGGACTATATTCGCAATGCCTCAGAATTTGTTTTCTATGATGGCATGCTCGAAGCATTGAAAAAACTCAGTCAGGTTTTTAACCTCATTCTGATCGTCACTAATCAACGTGGCGTCGGCAAAGGCCTGATGACGCATCAAGACCTGCATGATATCCACGAATTTATGTCAACGGCCATAACACAAACAGGTGGACGTATCGATCGAATTTATTATGCACCTGATTTAGACAACAATGCAATCGATCGCAAACCAAATATCGGTATGGGACTAACCGCAAAAACAGAATTCCCGTCTATCAATTTCGAAAAAAGCATTATGGTCGGTAATAATATCTCCGATATGAAATTCGGTAAAGCATTAGGGATGCATACAGTCTATGTCGAAACCACCAACTTATTACAAGAAGAAAATGAATTCGTGGATATGAAAACAGACAGTCTCGTTTCATTCACAGCTATGTTATAAGTTCGCGCCATCAGCATGACGATACGATTTTATGCACCTATTATCACGTCAAAGTCAATCTTATTAAAATCAAACATTATAGTATTTTCGTCTTTATGAATCATGCATCTATGAAACAATTTTTACTCCACACATTCTTTTTTTTGTTTACACTGCAAGCCCATGCGCAAACAAAAATAGTTGGCAATGTCACCGATACCAAAGGCGAAACATTAATCGGTGTCAATATCTCGTTGGTAGGCACATACGACGGCGCCACCTCTAAAGCCAATGGTGATTATTCCTTTACAGCGTATGCCAGCGATTCGGCTACAATCAAAGCAACGTATACAGGTTATACCGCGCAAGAAAAACGCATTAAACTAACGGGCAACGAGCTGACGGTAAACTTCATACTCAAAGAAAAAATCAGTGACCTGAAAGCTGTCGTTATCAGTGCAGGTTCCTTTGAAGCAAGCGATGAAAAAAAAGGTACTGTATTAAAAGCATTAGATATCGTTACTACTGCCGGAAGTAATGGCGACAATTACAGTGCCTTGAAAACATTACCCGGCACGCAACAAACCAATGAACGCGAAGGGCTTTTTGTTCGCGGTGGCACAGGTGCTGAAACACAAACCTTTATTGACGGCACTTGGGTAAAAAATGCGTTCAGTGCATCCATTCCCGATTTGGGTGCACGAGGACGATTTAATCCGTTTATATTTAAAGGCACAGTATTCAGCGCTGGCGGCTATTCTGCCTTGTACGGTCAAGCCCTATCGTCGGCTGTGATTTTAGAAACCATCGATTTGCCTGAACGTTCATCCGCTAATGTAAACCTGTCAACAGTTGGCATTGGAGCTAATGTGCAAACGTTGAGTAACAACAAAAAATCGTCGTGTGGCATCGGGTATAATTACACCAACCTCTCCCCTTATTTTGCCCTAGTCAAACAAAACGTCAAGTATAAAACCGCACCCACTGTGCATCAGATCGATTTGAATTATCGTATCAAGACATCGAAGACAGGCATCTTGAAATGGTATGGCTATCTCAATACAACCCATATCAATATACAACGACCGAATGTCGATAGCAGAGATTATGAGAATCCAAGCAAGGAATACAACGATGAGTATGGTGTCAAAAATAAAAATGCATATGGTAATGTGTCATACAAAGAGTATTTCAACCACGGATGGAAGCTGAATGCCGGTCTCAGCGCAAGTTATAATCAAGATGATATCGAACTAAAAATTTTGAACAGCGAGAACAACATCGTAGTCGATTCTAATTTCAGTACGCGCAATTGGCTAAAAATTGCGAATAAGAATACATTAATCACATCTAAGGTAGTCATTGAAAAAAGTTTGAATAACCTGAATGCGATACGGTTCGGTGCTGAATACCTCTACACAACTGATGCCAATAATGTGGATCTCGCCTCGGCACCAACCATTCTGGTTACCTTCAACAATGCACAAATCAATGATCACTATACAGCACTATTTGCAGAAGGCGATATTTATATCACCAATGAACTTGCCGGGAAAATTGGTGTTCGCGGTGAATATTCGTATCTACTCAATACATGTAATGTAGCACCACGATTCTCTGCCGCCTATAAACTAAGCAAGGCTGGTCAGCTTTCAGTAGCTTATGGCATGTTTTATCAGAAACCTGACTATACCTATCTGATGCAAAATCAGCAACTTCATTTTATGAAAGCCGATCATTATATCCTTAATTATCAGTTTCAACCCAAGGACCGATTATTGCGACTTGAAGCCTATTATAAGAATTATATGAGCCTGATAAAAAAGAATACAATACCCACTAGCAATGGTAACGGCTATGCCAAAGGTGTTGAATTGTTTTATCGTGATAAGAAATCTATCAAAGGCATTGATTTCTGGATATCGTATTCTTATATCGACAGCAAACGAAACTTTTTGAATTACATACGCGCTGTTCAACCTGACTTTGTGGCCAATCACGTGGGTTCGCTTGTATTCAAAAAATTCTGGACTAAGCGAATGTTTGGCATCAACGGAACGTATACGTTCTCTTCTGGCAGACCGTATATCAACTACAACACCTCGAACCCGAATAATCCAAATGCCGATGCGTCGACATTTATGACCGACCGAACGATGGTTTATCACAACATCGGCCTATCTGCCAATTATTTAAAAACTATCGGCAAAGCCTTTACTGTGTTTGTAGTAAGTGTGAACAATCCGTTTGGATTTAAGCAGCTCTATGGGTACAATTTTGCTAGCAAGGATTTGAACGGAGATGGCCAATTGTATAGCAAACCAATTACGCCGGCAGCAAAACAATTTGTCTTTATCGGTATGTTCATGAGTTGGGGCATAGACCGCAGTCAAGAAGCTATCGACAATAATTTATAAGCCCTTTGATTCAGACATAATTCAAAATAAATCCCGATATTTGATTTCTAAATAATTTAAAGATGAAAAAAATAATCTTATCATTAGCCCTTGTTGTAATTGCACTTGCTTCGAATGCACAATCTGATGCCTACAATAATGGCATGAAAGGAATGATCAGCCGAATTGAATCGGCGCAAAGCAATCCAGAAGCTTATCAAGATGCGAGTAACGGATTTCTTCGTATTGCGGCCGCTGAAAAAAATGAATGGCTCCCAAACTATTACGCAGCGTATTGCCTAGCCATGCAAGCTATGTTTTCAAAAGACAAAGAAAAAATAGATCCTATCTTAAATCAGGCAGACCAATTGTTATCTGAGATTTCTATTACTATCAAAAGTGATGAAGTAATGTGCTTACAAGCCTTCAGCAAAGCTACACGTATCAGTGTCGACCCTATGACACGTGGGATGAGATATGGTTCAGAAAGCGCGAAATTCTTAGAACAAGCCAAATCAATCAATGCAGAAAACCCTCGTATTTATTTCCTTCAAGGCGAATCAATGTTTAATACACCAGAGCAATTTGGTGGCGGAAAAGTAAACGCATTGCAATTATTTCAAACTGCGGCTAAAAAATTCGCCGCCTTTAAACCAAGTTCAGATCTAATGCCTACATGGGGTCAACGAACAAATGAGATGATGATTGCAGAATGCAAAAAATAATATCCCTTCAACAAGAACACTATCTAAAAAGCCTCAGCAAACGCTGGGGCTTTTTAATGCCATTAAAGAAGATGAAGCGAATTCGTTGTAACACAATTATGTTCAACTAACTGATTGTGCAACACGATTTATTCATAAAACTAGTTGAAGCTCAGTTTGAAGTGCGCATCTTTCTGCCATCTTCTTCACAATAAAACCATCCGACATAAAAAAAGCCGTTCAGCGATGAACGGCTTTTACTATGATTATGCTAAGGTTTTATTCTTCTAACTGAAACACGACCGGCAAACTGAAGGTTGATGAAACCTGTTTACCATTTTGTTTACCTGCTTTCCAGTTTGGCATTCCTTTGACAACTCTTGTTGCTTCTTCATCACAACCATATCCGATTCCTCTAGAAACCTTTACATCGGTGATATTACCATCTGAACGGACCACAAAACTTAAGATAACTCTTCCTTCGATACCACCTTCACGGGCTGCATTCGGGTATTTAATGTGTTCACTCAGGTATCTGAAAAGAGCGTCTTCACCACCTGGAAACTGAGCTTCTTGCTCAACAAATTCAAAGATTTCGTCTTTAACTTCTTTCACAGGTTCTATTGTAGCAGGGCCAGGTCCCATATCAGGTGCTTCAAGTTTAGCATTCTCGTCTCCTTTTACAGTGACTGTACTAGCAGTTGCTTTCTCTAACTCTTGCTTGGGTGGCGGCTTCTCTTCGTCTCTTACTTCTTCAGCCTTTTTAATCACAGGCGGTGTAAACTTTACCTGTGGTTTTACTGGCGGTGGAGGCGGTGGAGGCGGCGGTGGAGGTGGTTTCTTTTCATCCATCGGTGGCGGAGCAATAAGCTCAGTCACTTTAGTCATTGGCTTTGGTTTGACTATACTCTTATTAATCAAACTAGCAATGACAGGAATTGACGCCAAAATCGTTGCAAAAACCATACATCCGATTAATGCATTCTTGGTTCGTTTCCTGTAATTCTTTCTCAGTTCGTAGGCACCATATTCTTTGTTTCTTCCTTCGAAGATGATGTCTAGTACGTCTGATTTTAAAATATCTTTACTTTCCATTGTTAAAAAAATTTTGCGTTGATGCGTTTGTGGTTTTATTCCATAACTTAATTTCCAACATTCGCTGCTTCTGTTGCAGCAATAAACCCTTTGTCAACATCCGTAATATCAATCATTGCGTAGGTGTTCAAACCATTGATTTGCATTTCATCCAGAATATTCACCATATCCTCATACTGACTATTAACATCAGGTTTGATAATAATAACAGGTTCGTCATCTGCTTTATGTCCAGGCATACCATTTAGACGTTCTTCATACACTTTTTTCTTGTGCGCAATCAAGGCATCACGAATACCATTCCTGTTTTGGAAATAGGTAACTTCCAATGCAGGAGGCGCTAACGGGTCATCCGCTAAACCGATATAATAATACACACGATGTTCTTTGCTTAAAAGAATGGTCATGGTACAATAATCCTTGGCCTTTGTTTGATCTTCCTTTTTTATACTATCCTCAGTAGGCATCATGATTTCCATAGTCTTTGGCTTACTCATGGTCGTCGTGAAGATGAAGAATGTAATTAATAGGAAACCTAGATCTACCATAGGTGTCAGATCAATTCTGGTTGAAAGTTTTTTGGCTTTTTTGACGCCGGGGCCTTTCTTCTTGCCCCCACCGGAGGTATCTATTTCTGCCATCTCGTAAGAATATTTTTAATGAATGATTTAATTATTGTGTTTTAGTTTCCGGCTTCTTCGCGGGCGTCGGTGCATCACGTTCCATAGCAGCGGCCGAACCGTCTGGAATTGCTTCCAACGATGTGACCAAATTGAAACGATCTATTTTATTCTTAGTCAGTGTTTTGATTACGTCCTTCACACGCGGGTAAACTGTTGATGCATCGCATTTGATACAGATACGTGGCGGTGTGCCTGTTTCTTGACCCGCTGTTCGAGCAGCCTGCACCCAGTAAGCCAATTCATTGACATTCGCCATGTACGTGGTGGTGTCAATTGGAATACCTGTGAATTTGTATTCTTTCTGATTGATTGGATCGATGGCAAGGTATGCTTTCATTTGATTGAATGGCAATCCGAATGAAGCGCCGCGTTTAAATGATTCCTTTTCCGCATCAGTGAGATTTAATCCTTTTTCTGTATTGACTTTATCAATTAAAATAGCTTTCGCTTTCTTGTTGTCATAATCAAAAAATACTTTTCCGCTAGGATCAACAGTTAATAAAATTGAGTTTTCCGGCATGATGATATCCGAAATCGAAGAAGGAGTTTTTACCACAACAGGTTCGTCGGGTTTGAACTTAGTCGCCAACATGAAGAAAGTAAGCAGAAGGAAGGCCACATCGCACATCGCTGTCATATCGATATGGGTACTCTTTCTGGGTAATTTATGTTTAGCCATAATTTGTTTATTGTTTTACATGATTGAATGACAACGATTTCTGTTCCAACATAATACAACTTGTATTATTTGTAGTTGGCATGGAAGCTTTGTTCTAATGTAAATCCTGTTTCATCGATACCATAAGTGACGTTATCAATGATCGTCGTATAGAAGTTGTACGCAAGCATTGCAAGGAACGAAGTACCTATACCTAGTGCTGTATTAACCAAGGCTTCAGAGATACCCGCAGCCAAGGCATTGGCATCAGGAGCACCAGCATTTGCCATCGCAGCGAAGGCACGAATCATTCCCATTACCGTACCGAACAATCCAAGAAGGGTTGCAGCAGACGTAATCGTTGAAAGGAATACCAAATTCTTTTCAAGCATTGGTAATTCAAGAGCTGTACTTTCTTCGATTTCTTTTTTGATATTGGCGATCTTCATATCGTGATCCAATGAACTCGTTGACATTTCTTTGTACTTTTTCAAACCTGCTTTCATGACGTTACCAACGCTACCTGCTTGCTTGTCGCATTCAGCCATCGCCGCATCAACATTTTTAGAAGAAAGATGAAATTGTACTTTTTTAATAAAATCAGCATTCGTCATTTTACCACGTGATTTAAATACAGTCAACGCTCGTTCGATGATAAAGCACATTGCGGTTAAAAACGTAGATAATAAGATAGGCACAACCCAACCTCCGAGATACATAGTACCCATAAGATTCTTAGGTTGATGTCTTGCAGCGCCATCATTGAAATTTGATGTGCTAGCGAATACGGTATAAAAGATCACATGCGCCGCAACAATACATGTTGCTACAATAATTGTGTTGATAAGCATCACACTTGTAGTCTTTCCTGATGCGCTTGCTGCTTTTGGTACAGCTGGTTTTACGTCTGCCATAATTCTGGATTTTTTAGTAATTTGAGTTTTTAATTTTAATAAAGGTCACAAAGATAAATTTATGCTTGAATAAAACAAGTTTTGAAAAAAAAAGTATTGAAGATTTAATATGTAACGAAGATAGGTTTAATTTGTTGCTTCAACATGCATTCATTATGACACTAAATTCGATCATTGGCCTAGTGGCTTTGGGTATCTTTGCAGGCGTTTTAAGCAGTATGGTTGGCATTGGCGGTGGCATCGTAATCGTGCCAGTTTTAGTTCTACTTTTTGGATTAAACCAGCATACTGCTCAGGGTACAACACTTGCTATGCTTGCGTTTCCGGTTAGTTTGGCCGCCGCATGGACCTATCATAAAAAGGGTATGGTCGACTGGCGAATCGCACTGATACTATGCGCTGGTTTTATTGTCGGAGGCTATTTCGGAAGTCGATATGCTGTTGAATTACCCACTGGCATCATTAAAAAAGTATTTGCGGTGATTATGATTTTAGTTGCGGTCAAATTTTTATTCATCGACAAGAAGTAAACGCCAATCAGAAAATAATTTTTAAGACCACGATTTTAGAATAGTCGTGAATCCAATTTTCATTGATAAAAACCACCAAATTCATTACACACCTTTTCCCTTGAGCGCTTCCGAAACAGCTATGTCCATGACACGTTCGGCATAAGGCGATGTAATCGTATTTAACGCTTCCGTTAAGGACATAATAGCGTTCTTATCATTGTCATTAATCGACGTCTGCAGTTCTTGTATCCCTGTTAGTGTCGCTTGCTTTTCGTCGTCTGTGATGTATTGTTGATGTTTATGCAGGAAGTTTTCTGTCAGTTGTATCATCTGTTCAGCCTCTGTCTTCGCTTCTATCAGCGCTCGAATCTGTATATCACTTTTCGCATTTGTAATCGAATCCATCAGCATAGTTTCTACTTCGGCATCACTCAATCCATATTGAGGTTTTACTTCAATAGTCTGCGCTACCCCACTTCTGAGTTCGGATGCTTTTACCTGTAAGATACCATCGGCATTAATCATAAACTGAATATCCACCTTTGGTAATCCTGCCGGCATAGCAGGTATGCCAGTAAGATTAAATTCAGCAAGTTTGCGGTTATCACTCACCAAATCACGCTCGCCTTGATACACAGCCACCTTGATACCCGACTGTCCATCTTTCTGTGTCGAGTACTGCCTGCCGGCCTTGCCAGGAATCTTACTATTTCTAGGAATGAGTACATCCATAAGACCACCCATCGTTTCTATACCCAAACTCAACGGTGTGATATCAAGCAACAAAAGATCTTTATTATTTCCTGCTAAAATATCAGCTTGTATCGCAGCGCCAAGAGCCACTACTTCATCTGGATTAACGCTGTCATTGATTGGCTTACCAAAAAACTCACTGACGCGCTGCTTGACAAATGGCGTTCGAGTGGAACCACCAACCATGACTACCACATCAATGTCATCTTTTGCAAGCTGACTATCATTGAGGGCCTTTTGGCAACACGAAATCGTCTTGTCAATCAGTGGACTAATTAGCTTCGTAAACTCGGCACGTGTTATCGAAACCGGCGTTTCGAGTATCGTTGATTCAAACAATTCGTTTAATGTCAATTGTTTTTTTGCTTCTTCAGCTTTCAAACGGATGATTTGCACAAGTCGCTTATCGGCAGTAAGTTCTTCATCGGTGAGACCAAGCTGCGTGATAAAATGCTGTCCAACTACTTTATCAAAATCATCACCACCTAAAAAGGTATCTCCATTGGTGCTTAGCACATCGAAAATGCCATCTGTTATTTTTAGAATAGATACATCAAACGTACCACCACCCAAATCGTAGACTGCGATTGTTTTTGTTTCAGCAGATGAAAGTCCGATACCATAAGCCAAACTTGCGGCGGTTGGTTCATTGATAATTCGCAGCACTTCCAACCCAGCCAATTTACCTGCATCACGTGTCGCTTGACGTTGCGCATCATTAAAGTAGGCAGGCACTGTAATGACACATTTTGAAATCGACATTTTCAAGACGTGCTCTGCCCTATTTTTTAATTCATGTAAAATAGTAGACGAAAGTTCAATCGGACTATAAAACGTATCACCCACTTGTATTTTTACCAAACGCTCTGTATCGTCATCAATGATTTTATAGGAAAGTGAATGTTGATTGGTGCGAATATCATTATATGATTTCCCCATCAATCGTTTGACACTATAAATGGTATTCGTCGGATCGGTTTCAAGAAATGATTTCGCTTCACGACCGACCGTAACGTGTCCGTTTTCTGAAAAATGTAGGATAGAAGGCACCAAGGTTGTATTGTCGATATCTTTGAGCGCAATTGCCTGTTTGCTTTCAGGATGAATGATAGCCACAAGACTATTGGTTGTGCCTAAGTCGATGCCCACAATCAGTTCTTCCTTCTGTATTGTGCCTGTTGCTATATTGATAGAAATTTTTGCCATACTGTTTCGTAACGAAATGAATTCGCAAATATAAGGGAAGAGAATAGAGTTAGACTATTTTTTAAACTGTCACAAAGGAATGAATCATTGCACAATCGACGAGCGCGTGTATAGATCAAACGATATCCAATATCAATTTTCAAAAAAAATCACCGATGCCAACAAGCCACTTTTTGCACATTAATGGCATCACGAACATTTTTCTGTAGATGTTCGATTGGGAGGTAAAAAAAATTATTTGATAAACTTTTTATATACTTGCAAAAATTCAGCAAAACAAGAATTCCCCAGAATGGCAAAAAACTTACTGATAGTAGAGAGTCCGGCGAAGGCAAAAACGATTGAGAAAATATTAGGTTCAGACTTTCAGGTAAAATCTTGTTTCGGTCACATCCGTGATTTGGAAAAGGACGAAATGGGCATCGATATCAAGAATGATTTCAAACCTACGTATAAGATATCAGATGAAAAAGTGAAGGTGGTAAGTGAATTAAGAGCCCTTGCTAAAAAATCAGACGAAGTATGGCTTGCATCGGATGAGGACCGCGAAGGAGAAGCTATTTCGTGGCATCTGTGCGAAGTATTAGGGTTGGATCCGGCTAAAACAAAACGGATTGTTTTCCACGAAATCACGAAACCTGCCATTCAAAAAGCCGTTGAGAATCCTCGTTTGGTGAATATGAATTTGGTGAACGCCCAACAAGCCCGACGTATCCTAGACCGTATTGTGGGGTTTGAGTTATCACCCATTTTATGGCGCAAAATAAGTCGAAGCAATTCGCTTTCTGCAGGTCGTGTACAATCTGTCGCTGTACGATTGATTGTAGAACGCGAACGAGAAATCAATACATTTAACGCCACAAGTACCTACCGAATTGAAGCCTTGTTTAACGCAAAAGATATCAATGATAAGAATGTATCATTTAAAGCTGAATATAGCCCGAAGATACCTAGTATAGAAGGCGCTCGAGTATTCTTACAAAACTGTATTGGTGCCAATTACACGGTTGAAGATATTCAAATCAAACCGGCACGCAAATCACCTTCAGCACCATTCACAACCTCTACCCTGCAGCAGGAAGCGAGTCGCAAGCTTGGCTATTCTGTCTCGCGTACGATGCAGGTAGCACAGCGTTTATATGAAAGTGGTAAGATTACCTATATGAGAACCGATGCGGTGAGTCTTTCGCAAACAGCATTGGATAATATCAGTCAGGAAATCAACAAAAACTATGGTGAAAAATACCATCAGTTGCGTGTGTTTAAAAATAAAAATGAAAGTGCACAAGAAGCGCATGAAGCCATTCGTCCTACAAGTATGGAAGTGCGTGATGTCGAAGATTATGAAACACAGCGATTGTATGAACTAATCTGGAAGCGCACGATGGCGAGTCAGATGGCAGATGCAGAATTAGAAAAGACTATTGCGAAAATCAATATTTCTACTCAACCCGAAAAATTAACAGCGAGCGGCGAAGTCTTGAAATTTGATGGCTTCTTGAAGTTGTATATGGAAGGCAAAGATGATGAAGATACATCCGACGATGAGAATGAAGAAAGCATGTTGCCATTGCTGAAAGTGTCTCAAGGATTGGACATACAAAGTATGAATGCCACTGAGCGTTTCAGTCGACCATTACCAAGATATACAGAAGCGTCGTTGGTAAAAAAATTAGAAGAACTAGGAATAGGTCGACCTTCGACGTATGCGCCGACGATCAGTACCATACAGAACAGAAATTATGTCATTAAAAAAGATAAAGATGGTATTCGAAGGGAATATCAAATTCTATCATTAATCGGATCTGATATCGCGCAAAAAACATCAGAAGAAAACACAGGTGCCGAAAAAAACAAACTCTTCCCGACCGATTTAGGTATGGTAGTGACCGACTTTTTAAAATTGCATTTCTCTGCGGTGATGGATTACAGTTTCACTGCCAAGATTGAAGGTGAATTTGATGAAATTGCCACAGGCAAAAAAGAATGGAGCAAGATGTTAGCTGCCTTTTATACACCATTCCATGAATTAGTTGAAACCACCATGGAAACGGCCGAACGTGCAAGCGGCGAACGTGATTTGGGTATCGATCCTGTAAGCGGAAAAAAAGTCATCGCTCGTATTGGCAAGTTTGGCCCTATGGTGCAGATTGGCCATAGCGATGATGAGGAAAAACCTCGTTTCGCCACCTTACGAAACACGCAAAGTATCGAAACAATTCGTTTTGATGAGGCGATGGAACTGTTTAAGTTGCCATGCACCTTAGGCGTCTACGAAGAACTTGAAGTATCTGTCAATATCGGACGTTTCGGTCCGTATGTCAAATGGGGTGAACAATTCATTTCGTTGGCAAAAGGTGAGGAACCATTAGAAGTGAGTATGGAACGTGCCATCGAAGTCATTAAAGGTAAGCAAGAAGGCGATGCACCTATTGCGATGTACGACGACAAGCCAGTTACAAAAGGTAAAGGACGTTTCGGTCCTTTTATCAAATGGAACGACTTGTTTATTAATATACCAAGAGCCTATCAATTTGAAACCATCAATCAGCAGGAATGTGAGGAATTAATCCTTAAAAAAATAGAGAAGGAATCAAATCGCTATATTTTAAATTTTCCGGAAGACAAACTATCTGTCGAGAATGGCCGCTGGGGACCATTTGTCAAATTCCAGAAAAAAATGCTCAAGCTAATTAAAGACGGTGGTGGCAAATTTACTGCAGAAGAAGCTGCTCTATTGTCGCTTGAGGATGTGAAGAAAATGATCGAGATACAGATGCCAAATGCGTTTGTAAAGAAAGTAAAAAAAGCAGCCGTAAAAAAAGCGGCGGTGAAGAAAGCAGTGGTGAGGAAGAAAGTCAGTTAATGCATATGGATGCGCACAGAAGTGAATACTATAATCTCTTTCACAATTTGCTGATTTTAAATAAACCCAATTATTCATACGCTTCTATCACATGGATGTAAACGAACGCAACACGACGAACAACGCCTACAAGCAATTCAGGTCTTCGATTGACATGGCGATGGGCGTTATGTATATCGTAATCTCAGCTTATGCAACGAAAATGAACTTCATCATAGCAGCATACGGCAGGACAACCGTGTGGGTCATTGCTTCACTCTTTATTGCCTATGGAATTTTCAGAATAATCCGCGGGGTATTATCCTTCCGAAAACGAGGTTAACGCAAGCAATGAAATCAGCTAGGTCTTCGCGATTCGCATGAATACACATTTAGACAGCGTGTGCATTTTTTTCATACCGCAATGCCGCCATAATAGTATCCATGATTCGATCATTGGGAATGACACTAAAATTTGAAAGGTCATCTAAGGTTTGCTGCATCGATTCAACCTCATTTTTCAAGGTTTCATCAGATGCTAGCCATTTTATAATGGCATCATCCTGCACCGAATCGGTTGTATTGGTAAGGTAGGTAAGTAAGTCGTTGGAAGTAAAGTTGTGCATGTATTTTCTATTGATTTGACTATTAACGCAGAACTTCAACGAATAGTATCTGTTATGAAAGAAATTTTAATGCTGTTAACAAATGTTGCAACTGCAGCAATGAAGAATAGGCCATAACCTCAATCTTACCTGCATTAATTACGCAAGGTATAGCGGTTTCGCTCTGAAGGTTTGAATACTGATTCTTCCAAGGGATGATTGATGGTTACTGAACTTATAGTCTTTTCACCTCCTGGTCCTATGATCCGTTTTGCGATGACAATACCTTCTGAAAGTGTTTCATAATCGAGGAAGCGCTGCAGGTTTTCTGTTTGCGTATCAGTAGCTTCTATGAGGTCAATCATTAGGGTAGTCGAATTGAGATAGCAATTCACTTTCTTTCCAGACTTGTATTTTATCATGAACTTGTAATACTCCTTATGGTGATAATATTCGAGCCCTACCAGTTGAATATCACGTCCTTTATCCTGATACCTGATGAAAGGATCTTCATAATCCAGTTCATCCCTATACTCCTCTATTTCAGAAGCGTACAAGGTGTAAATTGTGTTATTTCTGTCCTCCGGAAGATATTTCCACCCTTCTTTTCTGTTGATTAAAATGTAATACAACTTGTCGTTGCGGCCCGCTATCTTACTTTGCACACGAATATCACTTCGAATACATGAATCCCTTATGGCACTTTTTTTCAGATACAGGAAATTTCCGTTATCTTCAGATTGACTCTTGATGACGATGGTTTTAATTTTAGCCCAATTGTCGTCGCCACCAACCGCTTCAATATGTTTTCGGATAATATCATCGGTCGATTGAGCAGAAGTTCCTGTCAAATAAAAAAGACAACAAATCAAGATGGCCATAAATCTCATGTCTCGAAATTACATAAAAATCAGTTTATAATCGCTGACTGACTTGCTTCACCATCCTATCTTTCCAAATCGAGAAATCGCCTTCAATAATATGCTTGCGAGCTTCTTTTACAAGATGTAGATAAAAAGATAGATTCTGCAGACTAGCCAAAGTAAGTCCAAGCAATTCATTAACCGAAAATAAATGTCTTAGATAGGCTTTTGTGTAATTGCGACTGGCAAAGCAATCAAGCCCTTCATCGATACAAGTGAAATCATCTTCCCATTTTTTATTTTTGATATTGATGATTCCTTGTGTCGTAAACAACATACCATTGCGACCGTTACGAGTCGGCATCACACAATCGAACATATCAATGCCCAACGCGATGTTCTCAAGGATATTGGCTGGCGTGCCCACCCCCATCAAATAACGAGGCTTGTCTTTTGGCAAAATTGAACAGACAAGATCACACATCTCATACATCATTTCGGCTGGCTCACCGACACTCAGTCCACCAATTGCATTCCCATCGCAATCCATACTGGCGATAAACTCGGCACTTTCTTTTCTAAGATCGGGATACGTGCTACCCTGCACAATTGGAAACAAACTTTGATGATAACCATACAAAGGCTCCGATGCATTTTTATGTTTTACACAACGTGCTAACCATCGGTGTGTAAGTTGCATTGATTTTTTTGCATAATCAAATTCGCAAGGATACGGCGTACATTCATCAAAGGCCATAATGATATCAGCGCCAATGCTACGTTGTATATCCATCACACTTTCAGGTGAAAACATCAATTTACTTCCATCGATATGCGAACGAAATTCAGCACCTTCTTCCTTAATCTTACGAATCTCACTCAGACTAAACACCTGAAACCCGCCGCTGTCGGTAAGAATAGGCTTATCCCAATGCATAAACTTATGCAATCCACCTGCCTTCTCTAAGATACCTGTGCCAGGTCGCAGATAGAGATGATAGGTATTGCCAAGAATAATCTGAGCCTTTACATCAGCCTCTAACTGCTCTTGCGTAACACCTTTGACAGAGCCTATGGTTCCAACCGGCATAAAAATAGGCGTTTCAATCACACCATGATCCGTGGTTACTAAGCCCGCCCGAGCTTGTGTATTATTATCCTTTGCAATTAATTGAAATTCCATCTTTACTTATTATTTTTGACGTTATGCCTCTAACGACAGATTTGCTTGTCTTCATCCTCTTCGCGTTTTTTATTGCCATACAGGTCTTCTACTATTTATTTTTCTTTTCGCGTCTGGCTTTTTACAAAAAAAAGAACACCGAACTTCCGACGCCTAAGGTGCCTGTGAGCATTATTGTATGTGCCTTTAACGAGGAGGCAAATCTAATGAAAAATCTTCCCATCCTACTGAATCAAAACTATTTAAAAAATGGGAAACCCTTTTTTGAGGTGGTGGTCGTGAATGACAACTCAGAGGATGGCACCTTTTATCTGCTCAATCAGTTGCAGGAACAATATGTGCATCTGCACGTCGTGAACCTAACACAGGAAGCCAAATTAATTACCGGAAAAAAATTCCCCTTGTCGATGGGCATCAAATCGGCTCACTGCGAACATCTTATACTAACAGATGCAGATTGCATTCCTGCAAGCGAACATTGGTTGGCACATATGGCCGCATCCTTTTCACCAACGAAAAAAATCGTGTTGGGATACAGTCCGTATACAAAATACAGCGGCTGGCTGAATAAGAAAATACAATTCGAGACTGCTCACACAGCCATTCAGTATGTATCGTATGCATTGGCTGGAACGCCTTATATGGGTGTTGGTAGAAACCTAGCCTATATGCGTGATCTCTTCAATGCTAATAAAGGATTCTCTTCGCATCATCACCTGATATCGGGCGATGACGACTTATTTATCAATCAAATTGCGAATAGCGACAATACAACCATTTGCATAGATCCTGAAGCCTTTACGTATAGCGAACCTAAGAAAACAGAAGACGACTGGCATTATCAGAAAAAACGACATCTCAGCACCGGTCAATATTATAAGGGCCGTCATAAATTATTGTTGGGACTGTATGCCTTCAGTCATTTTGCAGTCTGGGCAAGCTTCATAGCCTGCATCGTTTTTCCAGCGATGATTATGTATACGTGTATTCTATTTGTCTTTCGATGGCTGGTTCAATGGTATATTTTCCAGCGTAGCTTTGGTTTATTGAAACAAAAGGAATTGATCAACTATATTTGGGTGTTCGATATGTGGCTTTTGTATTACAATCTAAAAAGTCTGCCCCTCATCTTCATTAAATCAAAGATCCATTGGAAATAATTGAAAAATATTTTGCCGACTTTTCTGAAAAGCAACTCGCGCAATTTGCAAAACTCAGCGACGTATACCAACTGTGGAACGCGCAGATTAATGTCATTTCCAGAAAGGATATGGACAGTCTGTATGTCAAACATGTATTGCATTCACTCACCATCGCCACCACCTTTGAATTTACTGAGGATCACAAGATCTTGGATATCGGCACAGGCGGAGGGTTTCCGGGTATTCCTTTAGCGATATTCTTTCCTCAAACCCAATTTCTGCTAGCAGATAGTATCAAGAAAAAATTGACCGTGGTGGAAGAAGTGGTGAAGGAACTCAAACTCGACAATGTAAAAACACATTGGGAACGTGTGGAAGACATCAAAGAAAAAAATAGTTTCGACTTTGCGGTAAGCCGTGCTGTGGCTCCTCTCGGCGATCTTTGGCATTGGGCCAAACCGCTACTGCGCAAAGGAGGCAATGGCGAATTCAATAATGGACTCATTTGCCTTAAGGGTGGTGATTTACATCAGGAGATATCTGATTCAGGTTGTAAGCCTGTCATGTGGAATGTCCACGATTTCTTTCCGGAGGAAGCCTTTAAGGAAAAGTTCATGCTGTATGTAAAAAGGTAAGGCATCACTACCCTATGTTGGATGGCCACTTAGTGCCTCACTAATCAATATACGAATGGAAGCCTGATGGCCATATTCAACTAAGACTTGTTTTTCTTTTGGGTTATCAGCGTCATCTTCGTTCTTGAGCCAAGGTGGCGATGGCACCGTGCATCATTCAAGCGTTTATCAGCAATATTGGCCTCGTGTTAGCAGCTAGATAATTCAAATCCTACTTACTTTATTCCATAGCCTTTTCACAATCAATCAAAGTACATCCCCCTGCTCGCGCAGGTATCCTATAAGCAGTTTAGCTAGCGCAGGTTTGCAACCTGTGCCTATATTTTTACTTCGTGTCTTCACAAACTATCAATCACCGCTCGTGCTAGTGTATTTTAAGCACAACGGCTGGCGCAGGTTTGCAACCTGTGCCTGTATTTTTACTCCGTGTCTTCACAAACTATCAATCGCATCAGGCGTTTGAAATTGAGGAAATGTAAGTAATTTAAATTCAAAATATGGAAAAGCCAGCTCCGTGGTTTGTGAACCCATTAAACGTCCATATTTTATCACTGCACTAGAACTTATCGTGGATGATACGTCATTTCTAAAAACCTGTAGTTTAAAATCGGTCGAATCGGATTCGTTCAATAAGTCGAGTGCATTACAAAGGTCTCCATCGGCAAAAGCCGAAAGACCATCGGCGGAACGAGCATCAAGGCGGTGAATGCGTTG
>CAIRSV010000117.1 GCA_903881265.1 uncultured Bacteroidota bacterium | reverse complement strand
TCCTTTATTATAGTTGGTTTGAAGGTAATGAGGCGGTCAAATTCTACTTCGATATTCAATGCGGCGCCACTGCGTCCTTTATAATTGATATACTTGCCGCTTGCATCTTCATCGATGGCATAATAACCTGTATAGCCTCTCAGGTTCAACCCGCCGCCTGCTTGTATATGCGAAAAACCATCCGTTGCAAAACCACCCATATCAGCAGGTAGTATGCCTTGTGATCGGGTGAACTTGTTTTCCATCATCTCCTCTGGATTACCGCCCTGCAAAAAGAGCGCACTTTCATTTGGTATATTGTTGCCTGTTCCTAATCGTACAAAAGCTCTTGTATTGATGTCGAGTTTGTTCCAACTTTTTTTATGGATGAGTTCGGCTTGAAAGTACGAATAGCTGTAGGTAAACGGTGTGCGTATCGTGAAGCGCATGATGCCATTACCTGAGCGTTCACTAAACGGATGTTGCCATTGTACCTGCAGGTAGGAATTCTTCTTCGTATTGTATTCCTTACCGCTCGAATAACTGCTCCATTCCTTTGGATAAAACAGATAGGCCGCGGTGGCATCAGCATTGCGATAAAGAGTGGTTAATTCGATTTTGATATTGTCGTTGTTTTTATATTTATAGGTTGTATACAGACTATGCTTGGCAAAGCCGTCCATAAATCTTGATTCTAAACCCCAGTTGATTTTTTTATTAATTTGTTGCAGCGGGGTTTCGTATCGTATGGTATAATCAATAGGTGATGCATTGCTCCACCATCCTGTGCCTTCATACGCACGATATTGAATCATAGACCCTAGTCGTGTATTGAACCATACCGTGCAATAAAGTTTGCGCATGAAATTCATATAGCTGCCGTCGATATGTAAACCTAGCTTCATGCCATCCACCGCATTCCACCATACATCAGGTCTCCAAAAAGCAGTATAGGTTTTCCAATCAGCTGTATTGTTAATATAGTTTTCAACGCGCAGGGTATGTGAGGCCGGGGCTAGCAAGGTATGTGGTGTCTTATAATTGTCCATCATGTCTATATCGGCTAGGCGATAAGATGGGTCGGTTTGCACCGCATGTATTCCTGAAGGGATATGCACGCTTGCTGTGTAAGTAGGATGTAAGATATCCCAACCATACCATGTAGGCAACACGGTACTTGTCGTTTTTTTTCTAAGCCATGTATTGGGTATAGTAAAATTATAGTTTGTTTTATCGTTCGCAAAGACCCTAAAATCGAGCGGCATCTGCATTTCGCCATAGCGTTTAAACGTTATTTTATATTCATCAGGCGTTTTCGTTTTTTTGATGGCAATGATTCCATAATCGATATGCTTGTTGGTCTCCATCCATTGGTCAAAAAACCAGTTCAAATCTTCGTGCGTATATTCAATGATACTTTGTCTAAAATCTTCAACATAAGGGTGTGCTATTTTCCATTTGGCTACATAATGACGCATTGCATTTTGAAATAGTTCATCACCTAACAGATACTGCAAGTTGTAGAGCATAGTGGCTGTTTTGTGATACACATTTCCATAGCCATTTTCCTGACCAACGGCACCATGAAAATCATTGCTATGTGTGTTGAGGGTTTTGTCGTTATCGCGCACTGCATCAAAAAGATAACGGTTGTAGACCTTGGTGTCTCGTATCTTTTCGGGCAAACGATGTTTGCGTTTGTAGGCATTGGCGTCTTTTGTTTTGATAACAAGATCGCCATCGATAGCCTCTGTGCCCCAGGCAGTGAGAAATTGTGTAAAGCCTTCATCGAGCGCCGCGCGATAGGTTTCATTATTGCCTATCATACCATAAAACCAGTTATGTCCTACTTCATGCACAAGCAGGCTATGGTAATCGGGATCGGCACCGCCATCGAGTGTCAGCATTGGATATTCCATACCGTCGTTGGCATCGGCTGCGACAATCTTTGGATATTCATACATCCCGAAATCCTCGGAGAAGGTTTTGATGATCTTCGCTAGATAATCGGATGAGTTTTGCCATTTTGATGCGTGCGGTTCTGTTACGAGTCCAACGCATTGTATTGGTTTGCCTTCATGTCCTTTAGGTATGCAATCTGTTTCTGCAATACGATAGGCAGGGTCGGCGGTAAAGGCTACATCATGCACATTATAAGCGATGTAATGCCAAGTCTTGCGTTGGGTGCTGTCGTAAGGGGTAATGATACTTGGTTTTTCGTTCCAAGGTTTATGCATAAAATTTTTTACATCGAGCCGCTCTCTAAGGTCGCCTGGATAAACCTCTTGTGGGTTTTGTAATTCACCTGTTGCCTCCACAATATAATTGCTCGCAAAGTTGAGTTCCAAATCAAAGAGACCATAATCGCCATAGAGTTCTTTGTTGAGGTGTTGGTCGGTATCCCATCCTTTTTTGATGTCATATACACTGATTCGCGGATACCAATGCACGCCATTATAATGCATGAATCCCCAAGATGGATACATAGACATTCGCCGACGTACAAAGCTTCGATCGAAAAAAGTGTTGAACGTCATTGTAAACACAACGGATTGTTTGGGTGGTAATGGAGACGGCAGATACACTTTCATAATGGTATTGTCGATTTCATAGGTCGCAACCTGACCATTTATTTTGAGATTGGCAATCGTGGTGCCTAATCCGTTGGCGGCATACTGGCCCATATTGCCTGCAGACTGCTTATTGGCTTTCACAAGGTCTTGCAGATAAGATCCTTGCACAAACGCATTCTGATACAAATGGAAGTAGACATAATGCAAGGTGTCGGGCGAATTATTCCAATAACTGAGTTCCTCGGTGGCATTGATGACATTGGTATGTTCATCGATTGAGGCCTTAATTTTGTACGCGACATCTTGTTGCCAATATCCTGCATAGGGTATACGGTTTTGCCAATACATAGGGTTGTGGCTGTTGCGGTATAGATTGTCGTTGAAGTATTGTGCCTGCATCGATAGGCTTATAAAAAAATGATTCATCAATAGAAGAGTCATTATACGGGCGGTAGACAGCATATGAATTGGGTATTGGAGTGGTGAAGGGAATTATTTTAAAATAAAATTGACCGGAACATAAAATCGAACAGATACGGGCTGACCGTTTTGTTTACCCGGTATCCAGTCGGGCATACTTTTAAGCACGCGGAGGGCTTCTTCATTGCAACCACCGCCAATACCGCGTTCTACCTTGACGTTCTCGATTTGACCTAGTTTGTTTACGACAAAGCTGCAGATTACTTTGCCTTGTATATTATTTTCTTTGGCTATTGCGGGGTAAACGATATTCTTCGCGAGGAAGCTCATGAGTGCTTGATCGCCTCCTTTGAAACTTGGCGGCTGCTCTACATAGGTAAATATTTCGTTGTTGTCGTTGGTCGTTGAGCTGCTTGACTTTACTACTTCAACAGCGGGGATATCGTTGTGTTTGATGTCAATGTTTAATTCAGGGCCGCTTGCGTCGGGTATGGCAGGGTAGGTTTCTTTCCATGTCAGGGTTTCAATCAGGGAATCTATTTTTTTGCCCATAGCTTCTAGAAAAGCCGGACCACTTTCGCCGTTTTGAATGGTATTGGTTTTACCATTGCTCACGATGGTAAAGTTGAGACGTGGTAGGTCAGCGGCAATCGCCTTATACAAGGGTTTGGTATTCTCGAGCTTGTATTTCGACAGGTCCTTGAGAAATTTAACCATAAGGGCAGTTTTGAGAACAGTATTGTATTCGCCTATGCGTGGTGTGTTTTTCTTGCCTTGATAGATCAGATGGCCGTTTTGAAAAAGTTCAACAGTGTATTCGGGGCAACGACCAAAGCAGGCTGTGCGTTGCATTTTGATATAGGATATCTTGCGTTGAGCCTGCGTATTAAGTAGCATCAGACTTAGAAGGAGCGTATATAGCAGTTTCATGCGTGGATTATTTTTCACGAAAGTACAAATTCAGGTTGGAAAAATACTACGAAAAAAGGAGGTAGAGGGATGGTGAAAAACAAAGTTGCTGTGACGCCTTCGTGAAAAATGCGATTTTATATCTTACTCGAATTGAACTTTTCTTAACCAACCTGCAATACGTTTATTTTCTATTTGCCATTTTCCGTTGATGCGCTTAAGTTGGTATGTTTCTCTTGATTTACTAAAAGGGCCAGCGTTTTGTTGAATTATTTCTACGTTGCTGTCTGTGCTATTAGATAGAATAGCCACGTGTCCGTATTGGTTGAATCTATTGCCATTAAAGATGAGAAGATCATCAACGTTTGGTTTTGTTCGGCTTGGATTGGTGTATTGCATTAAGTTGCGTTTTGTGTTTAGTTGACTATCTGCAATTGTGTTATCAAAAAAGTCTTTGGCGTGTCCATAGCTGTCGGGCATTTTATGATGTAAGTGCTCATAGTAATATCGTTTCACAAATTCAACGCATTGGTATTTAAGGCCAATATTATAGCCATCTGCAGCGGTATTTCGGCCACTTATATTCTCAACGCCGCCGTTGAAATATACGAAAACGCCATTCAAACTATCAATGGGTTGTCCGACTGAAACATTCGCATTGAAGTTGATTTTTTTAGAAACGTTCAGTCCAATCACTACTAATATCAGCAAACTAAATAATACATATATCCAGCGTTTTTTATTCATGTTCATGTCTAGTTATTGTTGTTTTTTTTCGTTCTGCTATGCAGCTTAAACTACTTGATTCTGGCGCGTTGAAGAGGGGGGCGCATGTTGATTTTTTCTATCGATTCTTTTTGCAATAGTCAATAAATTCGCATTCATATGGTTTGTTGCACTGTTCTCCCATCGCTAGATTAGGCTCATTCTGTTGTAAGATTGTTTTATACTCATTGATCGTTGTCTTTACGGCGTCCATTTGTTTTTCGACATCATCAGTCAGGTTTTGTATCTTCCATTGTTTGTTTAGGTCGTCTGTTCTGAGAATTAAGTTAAAGGATTTTAAGGCAGAGCCAAATCGTAATTTGCAAATAGTATATTGAATAGCTAAATCGGCAATGATTGCTTCATTCACCTCAGAATTAAGTTTTATTTCATAAATATGAATATCGCCGTTTTCGTGTTTGACTAGAATGTCGCACATAACAAGTACTTGCTCTTCTATGATGCTAGCCTCATACATTATTTTAGTGCTTGCTATGTTTAGCAAGTACGTTGTATACGAGTTGAAGTAGGCGAAATTGCCAATTTTATCTTTTATGTTTATGCCATCTGGGAACTCATTTTTTCGAACGAGTTCTTCAAACGCATGGCCATAATTAAATATTTTTTGTTTAGCCGCGCTAATCGGTGTTTTCTCTTGCTTTTTATGCTTATCTAAAAAGAGATACTTCACACATTGTTTCCCTTTGACAAATGAGCTTTTTGTCAATATCCAATCATCAAAAGTCAGAATAGACTTTCCGCTAGATAGTTGTGGTTCTAATTCGTTTATTTTCTTTGCAAGTTCATTTGCCTTACTATCAAGGTCTACGCTGTGGGCGGTATAATTTCTAAGTCGATTTAGTGTCTTTGTATAATTATCGTAGGCGCATTGATAGTCGCCTATTTCGTAGGCCGTATCTGCCAATTTCATTGCGTTATTGTCAATGTAATGTATATAATTGCTCATATTGTATTGTATTTAACGAAGGCCTAATGGAGTATACGATTATCTGCTACGTGATTCATTGTGCAATGCACTCAATTCATAGCGAAGATAAGGGAATGCAGTGACTTCAAAAATTCAAATAAAATCACTGATGCAGATATTTTTTTACAGCTTATTGCTAAGGTAAAATCCAAAAAGCAACATAGTATTGATAGACACCTTTTCTGACACATTGATATCATAATTCAATTTTGTTCGCAGGCCTATTCGCATATATTTAAGGAAGAGGAAATGAATGCCATTGGTCATATCGAGTTGATACTGTTTGAATTGTTGAATGTCCTTCCCCTTGACAAAAAGTTGGCTATTATTTTCCCAATAGAAAAATTTTCCAATTTTGTGAATAGGAATTTGTAGCTGCGCTGATAATCCGAAATTAAAAGTGTCTATTCTAATTGCTCAC
>CAIRSV010000116.1 GCA_903881265.1 uncultured Bacteroidota bacterium | reverse complement strand
GTTCACCCCGATCCGAACGCGTTAGAAATTATCAATGATAAGGGCTTGCAAAAAATGTTTTTTAAAGCCAATGACCTTCCAACATCAGACTTTATGTTTTTTGAAAATAAAGATGATGTCATAAAGAGTTTGAATCAAGGAGTTATTTCCTTACCCTTTGTACAGAAAAGTCGTAAAGATGGCTATGATGGTCGCGGGGTGCAGATTGTAAACATTGCTGCTGATACCGAACGATTGCTAAATGGTTCGTGTCTTGTTGAGGATAAAGTTGATTTGAAAATGGAAATTGCCATTATTGTATCACGAAATATACAGGGAGAAGTTGCCTGCTATGATGCCGTAGCCATGGATTTTGTAGAAGGTGCAAATATGTTGGACCTCTTATTATATCCGGTAGCAATAGATGCAACCTTAGTATCGAAAGCCAAAGATATCGCATCAGAGTTGATTCAAAAATTGAATATCTGTGGCTTGCTAGCCGTTGAATTTTTTATTGATAAAAAAGATACTATCTATATCAATGAAATAGCACCACGTCCGCACAATAGTGGTCATCAAACAATTGAAAGTTCTGAGACTTCGCAGTATGAACAGCACCTCAGAGGAATACTTGATCTTCCATTAGGTAGCACGAATGTAACGATTCCATCGGTGATGGTCAATCTGCTTGGCGCTGAAGGGTATAGTGGCAATGTGTATTATGAGCACATCGAAAAATGTATGGCAACCGAAGGCGTGCATGTTCATATTTATGGAAAAAAACAAACAAGGCCTTTCAGGAAAATGGGGCATGTAACCGTTACAAATAAGTCATTAGACGAAGCAAAAAAAATAGCACAATGGGTAAAACAAACCTTGATAGTAAAAAGCCTGTAGTTGGTATAGTTATGGGCAGCGATAGTGATTGGAATGTCATGAAAGATGCATCCGATTTTCTTTCCTCACAAGGGGTGCAACACGAATGCACCATTGTATCGGCTCATCGCACACCCAAACGTATGATGGATTATGCAACGAAAGCTCATAGTCGTGGCATCAACGTCATTATCGCAGGTGCTGGTGGTGCAGCGCATTTGCCAGGCATGATCGCGAGTATCACTCCATTGCCTGTTATTGGTGTGCCGGTGAAATCAAGCAATTCAATAGATGGTTGGGATTCAATCTTGTCGATTTTACAAATGCCAAATGGTGTGCCGGTGGCTACAGTTGCGTTGAATGCAGCGAAGAATGCTGGTATCTTGGCATTGCAGATTCTTGGATCAACCGATAGTAAGTTGCAATTAAAAGTAATTAACTACAAGAAATCGTTGGAAACGGAAGTGATCAACAAGGTGAAGAACTTCCCTCCTAAAAAATAAATTCGTTAGTCTTTGTAAATAGCTACGTTGTTTTCTCCATCGCTGGTTCGAATACCTCTATACATGCCTTCGCTGTTGAAGCAGTGCTCATAATTTCCTTTGGTATCAATAGCAATCAAGCCACCTTCGCCTCCGAGTTTGACCAATTTTTCTTTGACCACAACATGGCATGCTTCTTTCAGACTAAGGCCTTTGTATTCCATCAAACAAGAAACATCATAGGCCACCACGGCGCGTAAAAAATATTCGCCATGTCCTGTGCAACTGATGGCGCAGGTTGCATCATTTGCATAGGTTCCGGATCCAGGAATTGGGCTGTCGCCAATTCTACCATATCGTTTGTTCGTCATGCCGCCTGTAGACGTTCCTGCAGCCATATGACCATTTATATCAAGTGCAACGGCACCCACAGTGCCAAATTTTTTTTCTTCGTGAGGCATACCTTTAAGGTTGTCTTCCATATGGTCGAGCTGATAGTAATCGCTATCCCTAATTTCAATCCATTGGTCATATCGATATTTTGTATAAAAATATTCATCCGGCGCTTGTTCGATTCCTCGTGATAACGCAAATTCTTTAGCTCCGTTTCCGCTCAGTATAACATGCCCCGAGTGTTCCATGATTTCTTTGGCTAATACGATTGGGTTTTTGATGTTTCGCACGCCGGCAACCGCACCTGCATTCAGGTTACTGCCATCCATTACAGCCGCATCCATTTCATTGATACCCTTTTTGGTGAATACTGATCCACGTCCTGCATTGAACAATTCATTATCTTCTAGCGAACGGATAGCTGCAATTACCGCATCCATTGAAGTGCCGCGATTTTCTAACACCGAATAGCCTGCGTTGAGGGCATTCTGGAGCCCTTCATTGTATTTCTGTTCCAACTCCGGCGTCAGCATGGACTTTAAAATAGTGCCGGCTCCTCCGTGTATGGCTAAGGTTATTTTTGACATTTTTTTTCTAATTGGGCACAAATGTAATTCATTGAATCGCAGGATTATAATTCTACATACAGAAATTAGTAGGTTGTAGACATGATAATTTTGAGATGCATTATCCTATAAATTCTACCATCAGTCGCTTGCGATTTCTGTTACTGTCGTCTCATATTGTGTATTTTATTTTTCAAATCCGATGAACTACATTTGCACGCATACGTATACATTTAAACGAAACACTCTAATGACTAAAATCATAGTAACAAATCCTGTTGTAGAAATTGACGGCGATGAAATGACCCGAATAATTTGGAAGTTTATAAAAGAAAAATTAATACTTCCTTATCTTGAAGTTCCTATTCAGTATTTTGACTTAGGTATAGAAAGTCGCGATGCGACGAATGATCAGATTACAATCGATTGTGCTAATGCTATCAAGGCTTGTGGCGTTGGTATTAAATGTGCTACGATCACACCTGATGAAGAGCGTGTTGTTGAATTCGGATTAAAACAAATGTGGAAATCACCCAATGGTACAATTCGTAATATTCTCGATGGGACTGTTTTTCGTGAGCCAATTGTAATGAAAAATGTACCACGTCTGGTTACCAATTGGACAGCGCCAATCATCGTTGGCCGTCATGCATTTGGCGATCAATATCGTGCAACAGATACCGTAATAAAAGGGAAGGGGAAATTAACAATGACATTCACGCCTGAAGATGGCGGAGATGCGCAAACATTTGAGGTGTACAATTACAAAGGAGACGGCGTAGCGATGTGTATGTATAATACAGACGAAAGTATTATCGGTTTTGCGCATAGTTGTTTTAATATGGCATTAAGTAAAAAATGGCCGCTTTATCTATCAACAAAAAATACAATTCTTAAAAAATATGATGGCCGCTTCAAGGACATTTTTCAGGATATCTACGAAAGAGAATTCAAAACTAAATTCGAAGAAGCTGGAATCACCTATGAGCATCGTTTGATTGATGATATGGTGGCGTCTGCTTTGAAATGGAATGGTAATTTTGTGTGGGCTTGTAAAAATTATGATGGTGACGTACAAAGTGATACGGTGGCGCAAGGTTTCGGAAGCCTAGGGTTGATGACATCTGTTTTAATTACACCTGATGGAAATACAATGGAAGCTGAAGCTGCTCACGGCACTGTGACCCGTCATTACCGCGACCATCAAGCCGGTAAGCCTACTAGTACGAATCCGATCGCTTCTATTTTTGCATGGACTCGTGGATTAGCATTTAGAGGAAAGTTGGATGATAATCAAGCATTGATTGATTTTTGTAATCATCTTGAAACTGTTTGTATTGAAACGGTTGAAGGTGGTGTAATGACGAAGGATTTAGCTGTTTGTATTCATGGGAATAAGGTTACCTTAGGTGAGCATTATGTCAATACAGAATCATTCCTTGATGCATTGGATGCTAATTTGCGTAAGAAGATGGAAGCGTAAGTTGTGTTTGAATTATTTTTTGATTTTCCTTGCGGTAAGTATTCATTCATGACTAGTACGTTCAAAATTAAGACCTGATTAATCTTCCATCAAATTGGTAGATTTTAGATTCCTGTATCTTTATTTTCTTGAAATCTTGGTGTGATGGATTCATTAGAATATTCTGTTCTTCAGGCACAACTGCCGACGGGACTTTTAAAATAAGATTTGCATTTGAAGCAAGGAATTCATCTCCAATATATTGGCTGTAATGCATATCCTCTATCCAATCTTTTTTCAATTCGGATAATCTCAATTCAATATAATCAGTATCTGGAATTATTATTTCAATGAGATGATAATGTTGTCGAAGAGGACTGTCGGCTTGATTGAAATTGACAACTAATTCTAATACAGCCAACGAAATATGTTCAGACGTGTATAACATCGCATGTCCTTTCGAATTCCACCGGCCTCCATACTTCGCAGACCCGCTTCCCGAAAGGTCATTTCTGTATATTGAATTCGCAATTCTGTATACAATCATTAGGCAGATATTCCGTGTTGCATTTTTCCTAATAAATCTATAACATTCTGTATGCCTTGATAAGATGTCAATAGATCAAGTGGCTTTTGATTGTTGAGAGAGAAGGGCTTGAATAATAGCCAATTTTTAAATCCTTCTTTTCCAAACATATCATTACCTAGAGTAATCAACTTTTTGATATGAAGGATTCGTTCTTCTTGCATGCCGTTAAAGACTGAGTTGTCTTTTGCGTAGCGATGAAGAGTGCGCTCACTAATATGAAGTATATCGGCCCATTCACCTACAGTAAAAGGGGCTTCGTCTGCAATAATTTTAAAATTAGAATACACAAAATCGTTGGAAATAATTTGTTTGGATGTTGATTTTTTTGCAGCTCTGACATAGGCAACTTCTGACTCATTTGCATAATCAGATTTGCTAGTTTGTACATTGACTTTTGATAGTTTCTTTTTCATTGCCTGTCTTTTGTCGTACAAATGTATGTCATTTGTCTTGGTTGAACAATCATTACGCTTCTTTTTTCTTTACCATGGTTAATATTGTCGCAATACCAACTAGTGGTTCATCTGTTTCATCCAATATTTCAACCAACCACTTCACAATGCCTTTAGGTATATCAAGCTCGTCTCGTTGTTCTTGTTCGATTTTTTCTTTGCAAGTTAAACGAATCTGAATGGATGTTCCGGGGTAAACAGGTTTTGTAAACCTGAGTTCATCGATGCCATAATTAAGAAGAACGGGATTGATATCATAACTATCCACAAACAGCCCTGCTGCGGCACTCATGATGAAATAGCCATGCGCAACCTGATGCGTGAACATGGTGCCATTAAAGTTGGTGTTTTTCATATGGGCATAGAAATGATCCCCGCTTAGGTCTGCAAATTTGTCGATATCATCACTTGTAATGATTCTCTTTTCTGTACTAATTTGGTCGCCTATTGCTAATTCCTCAAAATGTTTCTTGAACGGATGAATCTCTGTTATAGTGCCTTTTGCACCTTGCTGATATTGATTGGTTATGGCGGTTAGCATCGTGGGACTGCCTTGAATCGCGGTTCGTTGCATATAATGTAAAACCCCTCTCATGCCACCCATTTCTTCTCCTCCTCCTGCGCGTCCTGGACCTCCATGCACAAGCATTGGCATCGGCGAACCGTGGCCGGTACTTTCTTTGGCGCAATCATTGTTGAGGACTAAAATTCGACCATGCATGGTTGCTGCATTCAGCACGAATTCCTTCGCTACCTTGGTATCTGCTGTTGTTATACTGGATACTAATGAGCCTTTACCCATTTTAGCTAGTTCGATTGCATCATCAAGTGTGTCATATGGCAGTATGGTGGATACAGTGCCAAACGCCTCAATGCTATGGCAATCAAGTTTTTTAAAAGGTTGGTCATTATAAAATACAATCGGACTCATAAAAGCTCCTTTTTCTTTATCGGCCCCTTTGACGTCAAAATTTTCTAAGTCGCCAATCACAATCTCTTGTGTTTTCATAAGTTGTTTTACCCTGTCGATGACATCATTTCGTTGGCCTAATCCGGCCAGTGGTCCCATTCGCACACCTTCAATTGACGGGTCTCCGATGGTCGTTGATAATATTCGTTTTCCTAGCGCAATTTTGACATCCTCGATACGATTGTTTGGTACGATGATTCTTCGTATGGCCGTGCATTTTTGCCCGGCTTTGGTGGTTATTTCACGTGCTACTTCTTTAATGAAAAGATCAAATTCAGGCATGTCCGGCGTAACATCATTTCCGAGTACGCTGCAATTCAGCGAATCGGCTTCCATAGTAAAAGGAACAGCTTCATCTAGTAATCGTGGATGTGATTTTAATTTTTTGCCGGTATCTGCACTTCCTGTGAACGTCACCACATCTTGGTTTTGTACATGATCTAAAATTCCTCTGGCGCTGCCGCAAATCAATTGCAACGATCCTTCAGGCAAAATACCCGAAGCAATAATTTCTTTGAAGACTACTTCGGTTAAGTATGAGGTTAGGGTAGCAGGTTTAACGATAGCAGGTACGCCGGCTAATAGATTCACTGCAATTTTTTCAAGCATGCCCCAAACCGGAAAATTAAAGGCATTGATATGAATAGCAACTCCTTCCAATGGCACTAAAATATGATGGCCGATGAAGGTATTGTTCTTTGATAATCTGGCAACACTGCCTTCGACATAAAAGCTCTCATCAGGAAATTGTCGCCGAAGACTTGCATAGGAAAATAAATTTCCAATCCCACCTTCAATATCCACCCAAGAGTCGATACGCGTTGCGCCAGTTAATGCACTGATTTTATAGAAGTCTTCCTTTTTAGTCATTAGGTGCATGGCCAATGCTTTGAGCATTCGTCCACGCTGCTGAAAGGTCATTTTTCTAAGATTCTTATTCCCAACTTTTCGGCCATATTTCATCATGGCATCAAAGTCAAGCCCTGCTGAGCCAGCGGTGTATATAGGGTCGCCGGTTATGGCGTTAAATAAAGTTTCGGTTGACGATGAGGCTGTGCACCATTTGCCTTCGGCATAGTTTTCTAACGCAATCAATGACATGGAAATTTTTTTGTCAAAGATAGACGGAAACAACAAATTACGAAGGAATCATCCCGCCCATTTCTGCGCAATTAGGATGTCTTTCCTTCATACTTTTTTCTTCGGAAAAAGAAATAAGCACTAGCAAACATTAATATAATGAAAATAGGTAACACGATGTTGAATAATTGCCATTGCACTCGTTCTTTTTTAATGCGGGCGATATCAAGCAAACGAAGTTTGATATCCTTATTTCTAGCCTCAAGTAAACCGACATTGTCTGTGAGATATTCAATTGAATTTAAGATGAACGCCTTGTTGGCAAATAGCTGATCGGTATACTTGTAATAGCCGCACTCCATCGGTCCTCTTGTTTGAGAAAAATCATTTTGAAAGACATTGCCATCAGACACCACGATCATCTTCCCAGCGTCTTTACTTTCACTAAGGAATTCTTTATGAAGTGAATCTTCATAAATTTCCATGAATTTAGGATCGAGACGATTTGTGTAAATCGAGCCAAATTTCCCTTCTAGTAATACCGCCATCGGAATATTTTTTTCTTTGAACATCTCAGACTTAGGTTGGAACTGCAGGCTTGACAAACTTACCCTGACAGGTGCCGGCACTCGGCGACTTCGATTCGATGATGTTAGTAGAATTGTTTTCGTTACTTCAGGATTTGCAATCGTATCGATGCTATTTGCAAACAGGAACATGACGGCATCCATATTGTTGACGATGGGATGCTTAGAACTTGAAATGCTATATGGAAAGTAAGGAAAAGGCAGCAAGCGGATATCAGGATTTTTGTCGTCTATCATTCCGACAGTCAATGCAAGTGGGTTAACTTGTTGGTAATCTTCAATAAAATCAGGATTGATGCGTACCCCATAATTAAACAACATATCTTCAAGATTCAATCCGTAATCCAAGGCCAATCCGGCACTGCTAGCTTTTAATGAGTCCATATCAAATTGAAGTTGATCAATCATCCACAACATATGGCCACCGTGCGTGACGTACTGATCAATTTTAAATTTCACCTTATCGTCAAATGCCATAGTGGGTCTGCATACAATT
>CAIRSV010000115.1 GCA_903881265.1 uncultured Bacteroidota bacterium | reverse complement strand
GACTTGATGATGATATGATGAGAGTGTTCAAAGGATTAGATAATTTACCACCCTTCAAAAACCCGGTGCTCACCATAGGTACTTTCGATGGCGTTCATCTCGGGCATGCAAAGATTATTGAACGATTGCGTAAAAAAGCGATAGAGGTAGATGGCGAAAGTATTATCATCACATTTGATCCGCATCCCCGCTTTGTCGTGGCACCCAACTCGACACCCATCGAACTACTTAGTACATCGCAAGAAAAAATCAAGGCCTTACAAGCACTTCATGTCGACAATGTAGTGATAGTCCCTTTTACAAAAGCATTTTCTGACATTTCAGCTGAAGCCTATATACGTGATTTTATTGTCAGCAATTTTCACCCGCACACCATCATCATTGGATACGACCATCATTTCGGAAAAAACCGTCAAGGGAATTATCAATTGCTAGAATCGGTGAAAGCAACTTACGGATTTCAACTAGAAGAAATACCTGTACAGGAAATTGAACATATTGCTGTATCATCGACTAAAATCAGAGCCGCCTTGCATATCGGGGATATTAAAAAAGCCAATGAACTTGCAGGAAAATATTACACGCTTGAAGGTGTGGTGATTCATGGCGAAAAACGTGGGCGACTCATCGGATTTCCAACTGCTAATGTACACGTAGGTGATGCACACAAGCTGATACCTGCCAATGGCGTCTATGCTGTGAAAGCGTATCTCAAGGAAACTGCATATAAGGCTATGCTCAATATCGGTGTGAGACCAACAATTTCATCTAGCAACCATCGTTCCATCGAAGTGAACATCATTGATTTTGATCAAGATATTTATGACGAAACATTACGGATAGAATTTGTCGACAAGTTGCGTGATGAAATAAAATTCAATGGTATCGATGAACTTATTGCACAACTCACTATCGATAAGCAAGACGCATTATCTCGTTTCTAAACCTTATTTAACGATAACCCTTAGCCTTTACTTCTTTTACATTCGTCACGTATACATAATAACGTTTCCCGTTTACTTTATACATGATCACAGCATCACCTTTAAACGCAAAAGGCGCTTTGAATGCAGCGTGTGATAAGGTTGAATCTACCTGTGCATTGAAATTCTTATATACATCTTTATTGGCTCGAACGATATACATTCCTTTTGTATTGGCAAGGTCTGTTTTATGTCTTGATGTTATTTCAAGTAAATCACATGGCACAGGTGTGGCACCAAACCATACCGAATCAATAATGATATTATCTGTGCATGTGTTGATGACAAATTCATATACACAACCAACTTTTCGAATAGTCCCTTCGTTGTTGGAGAACGTGCCACTCACATACTTGACATAGTGTGTCGCTTTCTTCTTCATGGCAGACAATGATAGAGTCGTAACAATCATCAGCAGCAGTAAGGGTATCTTTTTCATAATAATAAAAGTTTGGCCGTCAGTTCTTTTAATAGGGTACTATCATTCGTGGCCGTATTCAACCCGATAGCATTTAAATTATATTGATGAATAATTTCAATCGCCTCAACTGTTTGTGATAAGTTGAAGAGTTGCGACGCCTTCTGATAATCCTTGACAAAAAACGAGTTGATTTTTAAGACCGCTGCAATGTCTTTGGCAGGCATATTTTTAGCATAATGATATTGATACAATTTCGAAAACTGTGAATACAACATCGACGTCACCAATACCATTGGCCCTTCTTTTGGATTGGCAATAAAATAGTTGGCAATACGATAGCTTTTTTCGGCATTCCGTTCAAGAATGGCGGTCGGATATTGAAACACATTATAATCCTTACTGATGCCGATATACTTTTCGATCAACTCGGCGGTGATTTCCTTCTTATCACCCACATTAATCAACACTTTCTCAAGCTCATTGACAATCTTCTGTAAATCGGTGCCTAAGTAAGTGCCCAACAATTCAGCATTGGTGGGTGTGATCTTAATGTTCTTGGTGGTACAATAATTGAGTATCCAATCGCTGAGATTATAATCCCTGATTTTGTCAAAGGTAAGATAGACGCCTTGCTTCTTGATAGCCTTGACGATGCTAGAGCGACCATCAATCTTCTTATACTTATGCGCTATCACAAGAATCGTACTAGGCAATGGTTGTTGAATATAACTTTCGAGTTGGGTAAAATCCTTCAGCTGCGACGCTTCTTTGAGTATGACGAGACGTCGTTGGGAGAAGGCAGGGTAACTTCTGCATTCATTGACCACGGCCGACCATGTGGCATCTTTGCCGTAGAAGGTAGTAAAATTAAAATCTTTTTCGTGTGGCTGCAACACATCGTTTTCAAAGGCCTCGCAAAGCAAATCGATAAAATAAGGTTCCTCGCCATCGAAGGCATAGACGGGTTTCAATTCGCCTTGTTTAATTTGTTTGATCAGTTCGTTTACTTCTTTCATGCGTGCTGCTTAGCGATAGGTTTCAAAGGTAATACGGTTCAACCCATTGAAAAAAGAAATTTCATTCACCTGTGACATCACAATTATCTTTTCATTGATCAATGTAGCATCGAAAATTAAACTACTATGAATAATTACTGTTTAAATAAATCAACAATGGTGTTGAAAGAAATGCTCTAAAAAAATATGGATGATGCGGCACAGGTTGCAAACCAGCCAATGTGGTTAGAATACTTTATGAAACGAATTGATTTAGCGTTCAGTCATTTCATCATTCATGACCACCACATCGTCATCGTTCAACAAGGGCATAGCATTGAGACGCATCAAGATCTGCGCGACGGTTACCACATCCTTAGTACAATAACGAACGATACGGTCGAGATCATTTTCTTTCCAATAAACAGCCGCGACCTCGCTTCCATCGATATCATCTTTCGGACTGTCAATATCCAGTATAGTAGACAGCAAATCGACCGAGGTGAAATTCTTATACTCGCCAAACTTCCAAAATTGTAAGGTGTCGAGCATGGGATTTTCCCAGGGCTTTTTGTTTTGAAGATCCATCAACACATCAGGCAGCTTTACCTGATTGATGAATGAACGCCGGCATATGTAAGGCATATCAAACTCGCGGATATTGTGTCCGCAAAATTGCTTTTCGGTATTCCTGAAAAACTTGTTACATACATCACGAAAATCTTCGAGTAGTTTTTTCTCATCATGTCCGGCTAAGGTTTTTACCTTTAAGGAATAGCTTTCATTTGTTTTGACAAAATACCCAAGTCCAATACAAACAATCTTACCAAACTCAGCGTAGATACCAGCTTTTTCAGCGAAGCTAGCGGCGGTGTCGGTGTTTTCTTTGTCTAAAGTCAGCGATTTCTTGTCCCAGAGTTTTTGCAATTTTTCATTCAGTTGCTGATAGGAACTATAAAGCGGGACGGTCTCTATATCAATCAACAACAGGTTTTCTGCTTTTATCATAGTAGTTGGTTGTTTGATGATAAAAATAATAACAAATCTTTACACAGACAATAATACATTTGATGAGGCAATGGTTACCTTTGCTATCCAAACCCCACTATCATGGAAATCAATTCAAACGAGCCGCGCAAAGGATTTAGTCCACATTGGATTTATCTCGGCATCATCGCTCTTCTTCTTGCAGCTTGCATCTATTTCTTCCTAACAAAAAATAAGGTCGAAGATCAAAATGAAGATCTTACGAATCAGGTAGCTACTGTGAGTAATGATAAAGCAACCATTGAAACAGAATATAACGATGCCCTTAAACGCTTGGATGAAATGAAATCACAAAGTGTTCAAATGGACAGTTTACTGACCACCAAAGACGGAGAACTGAGTGCCATGAAATCGAAAATCGAATCGATTCTTAAACAAAAAAATCTAACCAAGGGGCAATTGGCTGAAGCAAATAAACTCATTGATAATTTGAAATCAAAAATGACAGGTTATCAAGAACAGATTACTGCATTGAAACAAGAAAATGTAGAATTGAGTGAAGACAAGAGAGCGCTCACCGAAGAGAAAGGACAACTAACACAAGAAAAAGCCATGCTCACCGAGGAAAAAAAAGGCCTTGAAAAAACCGTTGAATTAGGATCCGTACTGCATGCTTCGGGTATCAACATGGAGGCTATCAACAATACTAAAACCCTGTTTGGAAAAGAAAAAGAAAAGGAAACAATCAAAGCTAGTAAGGTCGATTTAATTCGCATCTCGTTTGATTTAGATGACAACAGAATAAGCGAAAGCGGCGAAAAGATTATCTATATCTGTGTATACGATCCAAACGGAAACGTTATTTCGAGTAATGGCAGCAAGTTTAAACTATCTGATAATTCTGAAAAATCGTATACCGCGTCTAAAACAATTCCGTACAAACAAGGCGAAAAAGTAAAGGGCATTTCTACCGATTGGAAACCATCGGTTACATTTGCCAAAGGAACCTATAAAGTAGAAATCTACCATATGGGTTATAAAATCGGAAAAGAAATGGTGAAGCTTCACTAAAAACAAACCTTCAATAAATTATCAGTTATGCAAAGCGATTTGACGATTGCTATCGGTTGTGATCACGCCGGTGTGGAATATAAAAATGCCATCAAAACACATCTTGAATCAATGGGAATAAAGATGATAGATAAAGGCACAAATACAGTAGACAGTGTCGATTATCCCGATTATGCGCATCCTGTGGCTTTGACGGTCGAATCGAACGAAGCGAATTTCGGTATTTTAATTTGCGGTAGTGCCAATGGTGTTTGTATCACGGCCAATAAACACGCTGGCATCCGGGCAGCGCTTTGCTGGCGTAAAGATGTGGCTGAATTAGCGCGTCAGCATAATGATGCGAATGTAATTTGCCTGCCTGCCCGTTTCATTTCTATCGAAGAGGCTATTTCGTTTACCGATGCGTTTCTAAACACCCCGTTTGAAGGTGGCCGACATCAGAATAGAGTTGAGAAAATCGATTTATAATTTTCTGCCCTTCTTATCATTGATTAAATAGTAATTCCATTTGCTTAGGCACACAAGCAAATGTTTTACGATGATAATCACTCATGCCAAATTTTAGCACAGCCTCTCTATGTGCCACTGTTGGGTATCCTTTATTTTGCTTCCAATTGTAAACGGGAAAACGTTTATGTAAATTCTCCATCAAATCATCACGATAGGTTTTGGCTAAAATGCTGGCTGCGGCAATGGACGCATATTTGCTATCGCCCTTGACGATGCATTCATGTGGTATCTTTTTGTATGACTTAAAGCGATTACCATCAATCAATAAAAAAGTAGGTTTCCGGTCGAGTTTACCAATAGCTTTATGCATCGCAAGAAAAGAAGCCTGCAGGATATTAATTTTATCGATTTGAAGATGATCCACAAAAGCCACCGAAAAAGCGATGGCGTGCTGCTCAATCACAGGGCGCAACAAGTACCGATTTTCTTCGCTTAATTGCTTGGAATCATTCAATAAAGGATGAAAGAAATCATGCGGCAAGATTACTGCTGCTGCGCACACAGGACCCGCAATGCAACCCCGTCCGGCTTCATCGCAACCGGCTTCATATTCATGTTTGTGTAAGTATTGGAGCAGCAAATGAAAAATTTAATGAGGGCAAAGTAAGGGCATAAGGTGCTTACCACCTATTGTAAAATACTATTCCTTAAAATCTTTTCTCCTACACTTTCCTCGTGTAGCTTTGCGACTTCTTATCGAATATGGATAAAAATAAAATTGTCGGTCGTTGGTTATTACTTGGCGTGTTTATGCTGATGGTGCAGGTATTGTTGGGCGGTATAACGCGACTTACAGGTTCGGGTTTGTCGATTACTGAATGGAAGCCTTTGTTGGGCGCTTTACCCCCGATGAGTCAAGCAGAATGGCTGCAACTATTTGAAAAATACAAGCAGATCGCGCAGTATAAATACCTGAATCAGGATTTCACCCTTTCCGACTTTAAGTTGATTTTTTTCTGGGAATGGTTTCATCGTAATTGGGCAAGGTTCATCAGCGTGGTATTTCTTGTTCCGTTTAGTTGGTTTTTATATAAAAAAATCATTACGAAAGAGATGGTGCCCAAACTTCTTGGCCTCTTTACATTAGGGCTTTGTCAAGGACTCATTGGATGGATTATGGTTGCTAGCGGGCTCAATGACGACAATAATTTATATGTCAGTCATATTCGTCTTGCGATTCATTTCATCTCGGCCCTTGTTTTGATTGGATTCACGTATTGGTTTGCACTGAGTCTTCTTGTCGAAAAAAAAGATCGTATCGCAAGTCACCATTTGAAACATACGTCGATAGCTGTGCTTACTTTGCTTTCGATTCAATTAGTCTATGGCGCCTTTATGGCCGGATTAAAAGCAGCGAACGTTGCACCTACTTGGCCGGGCATCAATGGGAGTATTTTTCCGGCAGAATTGCTTCAGCAAAATTTTCTGCATCACCCAATCAATGTGCATTATGTGCATCGTACAATGGCCTTTATCCTCTTTATTACAATCCTAGTATGGTTTAGAAAATGTAGACTGGTCAAGGATTCAGCGCTATTTACAAGGTATACTATCGTTCCATTGATATTGGTATTTGCGCAGGTTGTATTGGGCATATTATCAGTGCTTAATGCAACGCATCTTACTAGAAACGGGCTTGGGGTGTTTGAATATTTGGCCTTATTTCACCAGATTATAGCCATGTGTTTGGTGATGAGTTTTGTATGGGTCATTTATTTGGTGTCAGAAAAACCGGAGAATAAAGCCTAATCCAATCTTTCACTTCAACAAACTATAATTCATCTTTTAGCGTCTTTTTCAGAAGTTATACCCACTTTTTTATTATTTTTTTGTATTTTTCAGTTTTTAAATCCTTTTCCATGAGAAGATTATTATCTATTCTGACGGCTACTGTCTGTTTGATATTAGTAAGTTTACATTCGTACGCTCAGCCTTGTGCAACGCTTCAAATAGTTGGTCCTCCGGGAGGTACTATCCCTTGCGACAGTGCGCTCAATCTGACTGCGGTGGTTACATTTCCGACAGGCATCAACAATACCACCACTTATTTGGGTGATACTATCCCTTTCAATCCAGCTCCATTTGTTGGACCCAATCCAATCTTGGTGGCCATTGATGATATCTGGAGTGGTGTCGTTCCACTACCTTTTCCTTTTTGTTATTTCGGCAATACCTATAATAACATGATCGTGAGTTCTAATGGACAAATTGGGTTTGACTTATCGCAGGCTGGTCTTTTTAATTCGTGGGCTTCTGCTGGCTTTGGTCCTGCACCAGTCAATAACAATACCTTCAATAATACCATCATGAGCCCTCATCATGATATCCTTCCAACTAATGTAGGAGCCTTAGTGACTTGGGGTGTATTTGGCGTAGCACCTTGCCGAACGATGGTGGTAAGCTGGACTAACATTTCTATGTTTAGTTGCACTACTTCTATCGACACACAACAAATCGTTTTATATGAATTAACCAATATCATCGATATAAATATTAAGCGAAAACCATTATGCGCAGGCTGGAATGGCGGTGTAGCGCATGAAGGTATCCAAAACGCAACTGGTACAGTCGCCTATATGGTACCCGGAAGAAACGGAACGCAGTGGTCTGCGGTGAATAGTGCTTATCGCTTTACGCCAAACGGCCCATCATCTCCAATTGCGTATACATTTACATGGACAAATGCGCAAACAGGCGCTATTTTAGGCAACGGAACAACACTTACATTACCTCCACCTGTTACTATTGACTCAGTGCTTTGTACAGTGAATGTAACCGGTGGTTGCGCACCTTATTCATTCACGTCGGTGTATCAAGTTGGTGTAGGAAAGGTAAATGCAAGCTTCACCTACAAAAAGAACTATGGTTGTGACGAGGATACCGTTACATTTACTAATATTACCAACCCTCAGACAGGAACTACATATACGTGGTTTTTTGGTGATCTAAATACATCAACCGCGTCTAACCCAACCCATATTTATGCAAATCAAGGTACGTATACGGTGACTTTAATCGCAGATCATCCGCCTTGTATCAAGGATACCGACATTCAGGTGATTGTTATTTCACACCCGATCAATGCGGCCATTGCAGTACTTGGTCCTAACCCGCCTGTACCTGGTGTTGTACCAAAGGATTCGGTTTGTTTGGGTCAGGGTTTCTTAGCTACAACAGGATCAAGCGTTATTGCGGCCTTGGTTGAATATATCTACGATTGGGGTGATGGTTCAAGTGATACAATGACCACCCAAGCTCCGGTTTCGCACACGTATGCTAATCCTGGAACCTATACCGTAACTCATATTATTACAGATACACTCGGATGCAAGGATACAGCCACTCAAGTGGTCTATGTCATTGTTCCTTCGTTTGTTGATTTTACTGCGTCAGATGATACAATTTGTGTTGGCGATCCAGTCTTTTTCACCGATACGATTTCTGCGAACACTAACTTTTTCTCTTGGAATTTTGATGATGGCAAAATCTTAAATAACGTGCACAACCCATCTCATACGTGGGATCAAATTCCACCAGGTAATATCTACAATGTAACGCTCACGGGTAAAACGCCTCGTTGCCCTGATGCGGTCATTACTAAGGCTATACAAATCGATGATTATCCGATTGTGAATTTAGGTCCGGATACATCCATCTGTCCTGGTGTTACGGGTTCTATTTTACTGGCCAATATGAGTAACCCATTTGCACTTAGTAATGTATGGAATACGGGCGAAACATTTACATCCATCACTGTTACACAACCTGGACGTTATTGGTTGACTGTAACTAGTATGAATGGCGAATGTAAATCAACTGATAGCATCTGGGTAAAGCGTGATTGTTATCTTAATATTCCAAATTCTTTTTCACCAAATGGCGACGGATTAAATGATTACTTCCTACCAAGAGAACTTTTGGCAAGCGGATTAAAAACGTTCACGATGGATATTTATAACCGTTGGGGCGAAAATATTTTCACAACAAATGCAGTTGACGGACGCGGATGGGATGGAAAATACAATGGTATCGACCAACCACTTGGCGTGTTTGTCTATATCATCAATGCAGAATTTATGAATAATGTAAAGAAAGAATTTAAAGGGAATGTCACCTTGCTAAGATAATTTCAACAGGATATGTATTAAAGCGGAGAGTTGCTGATGCAATTTCTCCGCTTTTTTTATGGGGGTATATACAGACTTTGTATCTTAGCTCCCAATTCAAACAACATGAAACCAGCATTCAAATTTTCATTCCTGCTAATTCAAGCGTTTTCGCTTCTTTTTAGTTGTAAACAATTGAATGCGCAATGTAATATCAGTATTATCAACTTGCCTGATACGATTTTAGCCTGTAAAAACACCACCGTTCAATTGAGTCCTGGCGTGTATACAACTACGGGTGTTCCGTATTATGTCGATACCACCTGGAGTCCAGCAGCAGGCTTATCTAACCCGAATATCATCAATCCAGTTGTGAATGTAGGAACAACAAGTGCCAACTATGTGCTGACAGTTCAAGCGGTGACACCCACTAATCTGATTCCGAACGGAGATTTCAGTCAGGGAAACACCATCTTCAATTCATCGTACATTTACGGTACAGGTGGCTCCTACGGACTGCTTTCATTGGAAGGTCAATTTGCAATAGCTACCAATCCGAATAGCACGCATGTCAATTTTGCTAATTTCGGCGATCATACAAGTGGTACCGGGCAAATGATGGTGGTTAACGGCGCTGGTCTTGCGAATGTAAATATCTGGTGTCAGACCATTAATGTTAATCCAAATACATACTACGATTTTTCGGCTTGGGGTGCAACATGTGTAGCAAGTAATCCTGCCGTGTTACAGTTTTCAATCAATGGTACACTGATCGGAACAGCCTTGTCATTGCCTCTTACCACTGGTTTATGGACACAGTTTCATGCTACTTGGTTTAGCGGATCAAATACAAACATCACCATTTGTATTACTGATCAAGCCACAGCAACAAGTGGTAATGATTTTGCCATCGATGATATTTCGTTCAGAGAAATTTGCAATGTGTCTGATAGTGTGTATATCAAAGCGGTCAACCTTACCCCAACCATACAAACTATAAAACAATTCGGATGTGATGAAGATACCATTCAGTTTGTAGCCAATAACGGAATCGGTAATATCCCATATTCCTATTTATGGAACTTTGGAGATGGGTATTATTCAAACAGCAAGGACACGTCACACATCTATACAGTGCAAGGTATTTATAATGTAAAACTGATTACAGAACTAAGCGGATGCAAAGATTCCACGATAGTTACAATCAACACCTTACATCCTATTGATGCAAGCTTTTCGATAGCTGATACCTTTTGTGTGAATGAAGTAGTGACGGCAATTGATAATTCTGTGATAAGTGGCCCAACTGTCTATGACTGGCATTGGGGCGATGGCACAAACAGCGTTTCAAATACCCATATCTATACTTCTTCAGGTAGTTATACCATTACCCTTGTGATTACCGACACGATAGGTTGTGCCGATTCTGTATCTCATTCAATTTATGTGTTAGATGCTCCATTAGTTTCATTCACATCAGAAGATACCATTTGTGTGGGCGATCCAATTTTTTTCCACGATTCTATCAATGCATTCACTCAATCAATCCAATGGGATTTTAATGATGGTAAGATCTTGAATAATGTCCATAATCCAGTGCACAACTATGATGCAGCAGGTACGTATACTGTTGTACTCACCGGCATCAATTCGCAATGCGCACCTAGTCAGGCTAGCAAGACCATTAAAGTTTTTGGCTACCCTGCTGTTAATTTAGGTCCGGATACCATGATTTGTCCTGGCATTACAGGTTCCATTCTTTTAGCCGATTTAAACAATCCAAGTGCTGTGTATGTATGGAGTACCGGCGAAACAACCAACGCAATTACCGTTACGCAAGCAGGTCGCTATTGGGTTACGTCAACAACGGCCGGAAGCCAATGTTCGACAACGGATAGCATTTGGGTGAAGCGTGATTGCTATCTTACTATTCCAAACTCGTTTTCTCCAAACGGCGATGGTCGAAATGATTATTTCCTTCCGAGAGAAATTCTTTCTAGCGGTGTCACGTCGTTTACGATGAATATATTTAATCGTTGGGGCGAAAGTATTTTCACGACCTCAAGCATCGATGGAAGAGGATGGGACGGAAAGTATAATTCTATTGACCAACCGGTAGGCGTGTATATTTATGAAATCAATGTCGCTTTCATAAACAACATCAAAAAAGTATTTAATGGCAATGTCACATTGTTGAGATAACACGCTCCTCTGATTTACTAACAGGATTTTGTTAACTAGTTTATTCTTGAACATTCATCTTTAGAATTACTTTTGGCAATCTGTCCATTATATGCGCCACAAGCTGATATTTCTTTTCATTTGTATGACCTGCTTACGTATGCAACCTACGTTTGCCAGTTCAATCGTAGGCTTGGACGAAGCTGTTACGGATACATCAATGATATCACTATCGAACAGATTCGATAAGGTGCTATGTGCACATCCATTGCTTGTCGAGCAGATTACGAACATAGTCAAGATACGTCCTTCGTCAAATAAAACTACTGTGTTTTTGTTGGCAGTGTTACTGCTCTTCTTTTTCTCCATGGTACGAATTATTTTCCCTCGATACTTCATGAATCTTTTCCAGGTATTTACCGGCATCAGTATGTCTAAGCGACATATCAAAGATCAACTTGAGAATGATAATAGAGCTTCGATTTGGTTCTATTCTATATTTTTTATCAGTGTTGGATTCATCGTATATCAATTAATAACAGGTATATCAAGTACCCATTTTTCAGACAAATGGTATATGAATTATCTTATCAGCACGCTATTCGTATTCATCCTTCTAGGTTTTAGAATCAGCATGATTCGCTTAACAGGTTGGATATTTAAACGAAGCGATTATGTTCATATCTATTTGTTTAACACAAAACTTGTGAATGAATTTTTAGGGTTATTGCTCTTTCCCTTATGTATCTTAATTCTTGTTACGTCGGGCAACATTCAATACACACTTCTGATGATAGCATCTGCAATGTGCCTACTTTTCTTTGCCTATGGCTATGTGCGAAATATACCGGTATTAAGAAATCTGTTTCGGATAAGTTTTGTACATTTTTTATTGTACATTTGCGCCTTTGAAATAATTCCTGTCTTGATTCTGATTAAAATGATTAGATAAGATGAAGACAGATTTTTGATTGGTAACACAAACACTACTTATTGCAAAAACATGAGTAAAGTTGTAGAAAAGAAAGCGCCTAAAGCGAATTCCGTTAAGAAGGCCGTTAGCGAGAAGAACAGCAAGCCTGTTGCCAAGGCGACCAAGCCTGTGTTGCCCAAAAAATCGCCTGTTAAGGCAGCTAGTCCTGCAAAACCTATCAAGACTGTCTTGATTACACAACCTAAACCTGAATCTGACAAATCGCCTTATTTCCAACTTGAGCGCAAGTATAATATCGTTTTAGACTTTTGCCCATTTATTCTTGTTGAAGGAATTTCGGCAAAAGATTTCAGAACACAAAAAGTAGATATTATAGATCATAGTGCAATCATCTTTAACAGCCGTAATGCAATCGATCATTTTTTCAGAATTTGTGACGAGTTGAAGATCAAGATTTCTTCAGAGATGAAATACTTTTGTATTACAGAATCCATTGCCCTTTACCTGCAGAAATTTATTGTCTATCGGAAACGAAAAATATTCTACGGTGCTGACGGCACAGTAAACAGCATGCTAGAAGTCATTGCCAAACACAAATCAAAAGAGAAATATGTGGTGCCTGTCAATGATATCTGTCGAAATGAAATTTTAGATTGCCTGCAAAAAAATAAGCTTGAATATACTGAAGTTGTTTTATACAAAACTGTTTGCAATGATGTTCGCGCAATATTAGATAAAGCGCATGACATGATTATATTTTTTACACCAGGTGGCGTTAAATCATTGTTTGAAAACCAACCGAAATTTACTCAAAATGGCACCTTATTAGGCGCCTTTGGCCCAATAACCACAAAGGCTGCAGAAGATGCAGGATTAAAATTACAAATCAAGGCACCTATGCCAAATGCACCGTCTATGGTGTCT
>CAIRSV010000114.1 GCA_903881265.1 uncultured Bacteroidota bacterium | reverse complement strand
GCTATGACTGGCGATGATGATTAATATGTTTTGCACGAACGCATCGTACAGAATAAAATTATTTTTCTACGTTGATGTCTCAACATCCGAACACATTGTTCATTTTATAATTCATTCTTGATTCCTTACTTTTACAGCCTTATTTCCCGCACATGAGCCAAACGGTTGAGGCAAAGAAATTGAAAAGCGTCTTCGCAAAATTAAATAAACTGAAAGTGTTTGTCATCGGTGATGCGATGATGGATCATTATTGGCTAGGATCAATTGACAGAATTTCACCCGAAGCGCCAGTCCCTATTCTCTTAGTCAACCAAAAAGATGGGAGGCCTGGAGGTGCAGCCAATGTGGCGCTGAATTGCAAAGCCTTAGGTGCTGATGTCTCTCTTTTGACTGTCGTTGGAGATGATAAAAGTGGGCGCGAATTAAGTCAACTTTTGATTCAACAAGGTATTTGCACCGACTACATCATTCGAAGTAAAGAACGAATTACCACGACCAAAACTCGCGTCATTTCAAAAAATCAACAGGTAATTCGTTTAGATGAAGAGTTGACAGACGAATTGTCCATCAAGGATGAGCATCACTTTATTGATACCTGTCTGAAAGCGATTCAAATCGAGGTGCCGGATATTGTCATTTTTGAAGACTATAATAAAGGCGTGCTCAAGGAAAATGTCATTCAAAAAATTATTACACATTGCAAACATGTTGGTGTGTTGACGGCCGTGGATCCTAAGAAAACAAATTTTCTTGCGTATCAACAGGTGGATATTTTTAAACCGAATGTAAAGGAAATTAAAGAAGCGTTGAACTTAGGTGCGCTTAAGGTAAATCTTACGTCGTTAAAAGGATTGCATGCTCAATTGTTCAAAAAACTTAATCATCAGCTTACCTTGATCACGCTCTCTGAACATGGGATATTTGCACAAAAAGAAAAAGAGGCTGTCTTGTATCCCGCGCACATACGTGAAATCGCTGATGTGTCTGGAGCTGGAGATACTGTGATTGCCGTTGCTGCTATGATTTATTCGATTACCAAAGACATTCATCTTTCTGCTCAGATTTCTAATTTGGCCGGTGGATTGGTTTGCGAAGAAGTTGGTGTTGTGCCGATTGATAAACAGACACTGCTCGAACATTCGATTGAATTAGTTGGCGGCGTTTAAGTCTTACTTGTTCTTTTCGTTTGTCGTTAGACGATGCACTGTACTAAGTTGTTTGGTAGAAATTGGAATCGCTTGATTATTCACCAACAAAAATTGTCCTTCAGTGCTTGAAGGCTTTGAAATGACAGCAGAAAAATCTCGGTTGCAGGTAAGGCATATCACGATTGAGTAAACAAAAATCAATAACGTGAATAGATTAATTTCCCTTCTCATAATTTAGTTTAATCCTGTTGCGCAGCCTGAATAAAGCTAGGACTGCAAGGTACGTTTGAATCTGTTACAAGTCCTATATATTCATGAAGATTCACAAAGGTTACAACGAAATCTATTCTTGCACATTTCGTTCGGTTAGTTACAGTGGAAACATTGATTACATCATCGCAAGAAATTCATCAAACAGATACCTTGAATCGTGTGGGCCAGGAGTAGCTTCAGGATGGTATTGGACAGAAAAGGCATTTTTATTTTTTAATCGGATGCCTTCGAGTGTCTGATCATTCAAGTTGATATGTGTAATTTCAATCGCTGGGTTTGCCGCAACAGAATCTTTATCGACTGCAAAGCCATGGTTTTGAGTTGAGATTTCACTTTTGCCTGTCCGTAAATTGATAACGGGATGATTGAGTCCTCGATGACCATGATGCATTTTATAGGTGGTGGCGCCATTGGCCAACGCAAGCAATTGATGACCGAGACAGATTCCGAATAATGGTTTCTCGCTAGCAAGTATGTCTTTAACGGTGTTCACTGCATAATCCATCGACGCTGGATCGCCAGGACCGTTTGAAATGAAATAAGCCGACGGATTGAATTCTTCACAGGTGGCGAAGGATGTTTTTGCTGGAAAAACTTTTAGATAAGCACCGCGCTCTACCATACACGTTAGGATATTGCGTTTTACCCCAAAATCAAGAACGGCAATTCGTTTAGCAGAATTTTCATCACCGAGCGTATAGGCTTCCCTTGTTGTGACCTTGCTTGACAATTCCAAACCGGCCATAGAAGGCACTTTCGCTAGCTGTTGACGTAAAAGTTCGATGTCGGTTATGTCAGAACTGATGATGCAGTTCATAGCACCCATCGTGCGCACATGCGCAACCAATGCACGTGTATCAATCGCATCAATCGAAACTACCTGATTCTTTATCAAATAGGCTTCAAGCGACTCGTTGGCCATTGTACGCGAATATTTATCGGATAGGTTTTTGCAAATCAACCCAGCTATTTTTACGCTATCACTTTCGATATCGCTGTCTTTTGCACCATAATTGCCAACATGGGCGGTATTCATAATCAGGATTTGTCCAACATAGGAAGGATCAGTAAAGACTTCCTGATAGCCCGTCATGCCGGTATTAAAACAAATTTCTCCTGTGGCGGTGCCGGTTGCACCAAAGGCTTTTCCCTCAAATAGGGTGCCGTCTTCTAATAGCAATAACGCTTTTCTAGCTGTTTCCATTAAAGGACAAAAGTAATGACAAATACCACTTGATAAAACAGTGTTGATAAGTTCTTTTCCTTCTATTTTTTAAACATTACGAATTATCTTGCGCCAAATTTAACGTCCTTTATGACATTTAAGCATCAGACCGGTTTCTACCGCGGAAAAGTTAGAGATGTATTTACTATCGATGATCATTATCTCGTGATGATAGCCAGCGATCGAATTTCTGCGTTTGATGTCATACTGCCAAGGACGATTCCTTACAAGGGGCAGGTGCTGAATCAGATGGCATCTAAATTTTTAAAGGAAACAGCCGATATCGTACCGAATTGGCTTCGAAGTGTGCCGCTACCTACTGTATCGGTGGGTATTAAATGCGAAGCCTTTCCAGTAGAAATGGTGATACGTGGTAATCTCACAGGTCATGCGTGGCGCACCTATAAAAGCGGCGAACGTATTCTTTGCGGTGTAACGATGCCAGATGGATTGAACGAAAACGATTATTTTCCAACGCCTATCATCACACCAACTACCAAAGCAATGGAAGGGCATGATGAGGATATTTCCAAAGAGGATATTATCAGTCAAGGCTTGGTATCAAAAGCCGATTATGAGCAGCTAGAAAAATATACGCGAAAATTATTTGAACGCGGAAAACAAATTGCCAAGGAACGCGGTTTGATTTTGGTTGATACCAAATATGAATT
>CAIRSV010000113.1 GCA_903881265.1 uncultured Bacteroidota bacterium | reverse complement strand
CAATCTTCAGGATTATTACAAGGTGCCGCCCATTGGCTTTCATTCAAACTCCATAATGACGTATTGCTTGTTTCGGGCATCGGAATCTTATCTGCAGTTTTCGATAATGTCCCTTTGGTAGCAGCTGTTCAAGGTATGTTTGATTTGAATACTTATCCGACAGATCATTTCTTCTGGCGCCTTCTAGCTTTTTGTTCAGGTACAGGTGGCAGTATACTCATTATAGGTTCAGCTGCAGGTGTCGCCGCGATGGGTATTGAAAAAATAAGTTTCTTCTGGTATCTGCGCAATATATCGTTTGCGGCATTCGTAGGTTATCTAGCCGGACTGCTGACTTCTATTCTCCTTGGATAAAACAGCGCACTTGAAAGGATACATTCAAGTACAACGTAAAAAGAAAGCTGCTAGTAGACAAGCTAATAAAGATAATAGTATCTTTTTCATAGTTCTCCGAAACAACTACATCTCAATGACATTAACGTCATTCATCTTCTAATTTTTCAAAAACACTTCGTAGAATTATGTAAATCCTTTTTATTTGATTTATTTTATCATTCTATACTTTTTTTATGTCTTCACTCTCACAACTTTCGAACACGCTGATTCCATCCGAGATTATTAAACTTGGTAATGAAATCAACGACCGAATCAAACAAGGTCAAACCATTTACAATTACACCATCGGTGATTTTGATCCTTCTATTTTCCCAATTCCGCAAGGTTTTGAAGACGAAATTGTGAACGCCTATAGGAACAAGAAAACAAATTACCCAGCAGCGAATGGCCTACTTGAATGCAGAAGTGCAGTAGCGAGCTTTATCAAGCGAAGACAAGGCTTAGATTACAGTGCAACTAGTTTTCTTATATCGGGTGGTGGCAGACCGCTGATTTATGCTGCCTATCGAACCATATGTGATCGCGGTGAGAAGGTGGTATATCCTGTGCCTTCTTGGAATAATAATCACTACACGCATTTTGTCGAAGGTGAACATATATGTATCGAAACATCCGCTGCAACTAATTTCTTACCAACAGCAGACGAGCTCATACCACATTTCGGAGATGCCTGCCTGCTTGCCTTATGTTCGCCTTTAAATCCTACCGGCACTGTCTATTCGAAAGAGCAACTAACTAAAATATGCGAAGCCGTGCTTGCTGAAAACAAAAAGCGAGGCGCTGATCAAAAGCCGTTATATATTTTGTACGATCAAATCTATTGGACATTAACGTTTGGCGAAACTGAACATTATGATCCAGTGAGTTTATTTCCCGAGTTGAGACCATACACAATTTTTATTGACGGCATCAGTAAATCATTTTGCGCAACGGGCGTACGAGTAGGTTGGGCTTTTGGGCCTGAAACAATCATCGATAAGATGAAGGGCATATTAAGTCATATCGGTGCATGGAGTCCCATGGCAGAGCAGGTTGCAACGGCTAATTTCTTGAATAAGGAAACCGAGGTCGATCATTTTCTTTCAACGGTTAAGCTTGCGATTCATGATCGCCTTCAGCAATTATTCGACGGTATACAACAAATGAAACAGGAAGGATATCCGGTCGATGCAATTTCACCTATGGCTGCTATTTATCTGACGATTCGATTTTCATTCAAAGGAAAAATGTATGGTGATCAGGCAATAAAAACCACCGCTGATATGACTTCTTTTTTATTAGAACATGCCTCATTAGCAATCGTTCCCTTTGCTGCATTTGGTGCCGATAAGGAAAGCGAATGGTATCGCTTAAGTGTTGGAACTTGTCATCTAGACACTATCCCTCAGATGTTTTCCAACCTGCGAAAGGCATTAGACAAACTAACATAATGTCGTTGGTGGACTATTGATTCGGAGCAAAAGAAGCATGAGCTATTATTTCTGCACTATTTCAATCTAGTTTGAATAAAGTGGAATACCGCATTGGCAGAACATCTTCCACTTTACCTCATCATACATTACATTTGCCAACAGATAAGGATTCAATGAAAGTTTTTAAATTTGGCGGAGCCTCCATAGAAACAGTCGAACGAGCGCGATACATTGCGGAGTTGATAAACGATTACCGAGATGAGAAGGTATTGATTGTCATTTCCGCAATAGGAAAAACAACGAACGCACTCGAAAAAATAGTGGATGCCTTCTATGCGCATAACATTTCTGAAGCACAGCAATTATTCGCAGCCCTCGAAGCCGATCATCAGCTTTATGCCGATCAATTACTTGGCAAGCGATCTGATGCCTTATCAAACAAACTAACAGAACTATGCACCGAGGTAGAATGGGTACTCTCAGAACAACACGATCGACCTTATGCGTATTATTATGATCAGATTGTTAGCATCGGCGAATTATTATCTACATCCATTATGGCAGCGTATCTCAATCAAATCGACATTGCCGCTGAATGGATTGATGTGCGAGATATTATGAAGACAGATGATACGTATCGTGATGCGAATATTCAATGGAACAAGACTGAATCAATCGCGAAAACTGTTTTCGAAAAAGCATTTAAACAATACAACCTTGTCATCACGCAGGGCTATATAGGTAGCACTGATGATAATACTTCTGTTACCCTAGGACGAGAAGGGAGTGATTATAGTGCTGCCGTGTTTGCCAATATTCTGGATGCTGAAAGTGTGACTATTTGGAAGGATGTACCAAGTCTGTTGAATGCCGATCCGAAACTATTTCCGAATACAGTGCCCATAGAAGAAATAACATTTCACGAGGTGATTGAGATGGCCTATTATGGTGCGCAAGTCATACATCCTAAAACAATCAAACCGCTCCAAAACAAGGATATCCCCTTGTATGTGAAATGTTTTCTCGATAAGAATTTAAAGGGCACGTTGATTCATAACACAACAAAAGCAATTCAATATCCACCTATTATGGTATTGAAAACAAATCAGATTCTTTTACAAGTCAATACAAGAGATTATTCGTTTATTACCGAAGATAATTTGAGCAAGATTTATACGCTGTTTCATGCGTGTAAAATTAAGATTAATATGATTCAGAATGCGGCTATTAGTTTTGTTGCTTGTATCGATAGTAATCCTGAACGGTTTGGCGAATTGCTTGCAGCGCTTGAAAAAGAATATGATGTCAAACGAAATGAACATTTATTTCTCTTTACAGTTCGCCATTACACCCAGAACATATTGGATGAAGAACTGAGAAACAGAAGCATCTTACTCGAACAAAAAACTCGACAGACCATACAGATGGTGGTTCAATAGTCCAACCGCACAAGGTGAATTTCCGTCCTTACGCTGATAGTTTCCTATCTTTAACCCTGCTAAAATTTACAGCATGAAAAGAATATTGACCTTATTCCAATATATGACGCTGATACTTTGTTTGATCAATGTCAATGTGATTGCGCAATTTCAGGGAAAGGTCTATGAGCCTTTTAATGATGCACAGGTTACGGTTGGTGGCATGCCTATTCATTCGCCTTGGTGCGGCGGCATCAATTCAGTCCAAATTAATTTAGCCGATTTGAATAATGATGGAAAAAAAGATTTGGTCTTATACGATCATAACAGCTATGCCATCAGAACGTTTATCAATGTGGGCAGTAGTGGAGACATCAAGTATAGCTACGACCCAACGTACGAGACAAACTTCCCAGCAATTTTCAATTACCTAATTTTAAAGGATTATAACTGCGATGGTATTCCTGATTTGTTTCACAAGGGTATGCCTGGAGTATCCGTGTATAAAGGCTACTATCAGAATAATGAATTAAAATTTACCTATTACAAGGATTTATATTTCCCTGGCACCTTCGGGCAGGTGAATGTGTATGTTCAACCTGATGATATCCCTGCCATTATAGACGTTGATGGCGATGGCGATTTAGATGTCGTGGCCTATGGTGTCAACGGGACCTATCTCGAATATACAAAAAACATACAGGTCGAACTTGGTCTCCCATGCGATTCAATGCGGATGCAATTGGTTGACAATTGTTACGGAAAGTTTTATCAAGGTGTCTTTCGTTCAGTTGTTTTCGGCATCAGCTGCCCACCCCCATCGGCAAGTCCTGCGGCTAGCGCCAAGTTGCGGCATACCGGCAATTGCATCGCTATGTTAGATATCGAAGGCGATGGAGATCTTGATATTATGGGCGGCAATATTTCGTATAGCGACGCGCAGCTACTCATCAATACTGGCACGAGCAATGCATCGCAGATCACACAACAAGACACCTT
>CAIRSV010000112.1 GCA_903881265.1 uncultured Bacteroidota bacterium | reverse complement strand
GGCGAATGTATTCAGCTCTAAAAAACGAGAATACACCACGTCTAGTGCAAAGCTGACCGCATTGAATCCAGGCGGAGCAGACACCTTATATATGCCTGAAGTGCAAACAAACACATTGAATGCATACTTCGCATTAAAAATTCATATCAAGCGCGGCGTTGATGTCTTCTTTAATTGGGACATTGGTGGTATTAATTTCGGAGATTCAAAAAAAGGATATTTCCGTTCGTATGAAACCAACCCGGGTCCAATCTATCAGGTACCCTACAAAACCGAACCTTATGCGTTCAACCTGAATACATTAAATACTGATAGTTATGGCACCTTACTAGGAGAAGCGTACGGTTCATTTAGTTTGAATGACGTATTGAAATGGCGCTTAGGATTTAACTACCTGCGTAACGAATACAAGGTTGATCGTAACATCGCGATGAATGGCAAACGTTTCTATCAAGCACATTGGATGGTGATGACAGGTCTTGGATTTGATCTTCGCTGGAAAAAAAATAAAGCGCAGGCAAGTAATTGGTAACAACCTCACAGATAAATTTATATAAAGGGCAGCGTTTAGACTGCCCTTTTTCTTTCTATATTTGCACGCCCTCATAAAACATATATCATGTACAGAACTCATACCTGCGGTGAATTACGCGCAACACATATCGGCCAACAGATTACCCTTTCAGGTTGGGTAAAAACCGTTCGCAAATTCGGCAGTATCACGTTTATTGACCTGAGAGACCGCTATGGGATCACACAGTTATTTTTTAATGAGCACATGAATACCTTGTTAGAGTCTAAGCCATTAGGACGCGAATTTGTCTTACAGATCAAAGGTTCAGTATTGGAGCGAAGCAATAAAAACGCCCATTTACCGACAGGTGATATAGAAATTGAAGTGAGTGAATATACAATCCTCAACGCATCCGAAACACCGCCATTCACGATTGAAGACAATACCGATGGTGGCGATGAACTGCGTATGAAATACCGTTATCTTGACCTACGACGTGATGCGATCAAACGCAATCTTGAACTTCGGTACAAGGTAAGTCGCGCGACTAGAAACTTCCTTGACAATCATCAATTCATGGAAGTCGAAACGCCTATGCTAATCAAATCGACGCCTGAAGGGGCCCGTGATTTTGTGGTGCCAAGCCGTATGCATCAAGGACAGTTTTATGCCTTACCTCAATCACCTCAATTATTTAAACAACTATTAATGGTGGCGGGCTACGACCGCTATTTTCAAATCGTAAAATGTTTCCGTGATGAAGATTTGCGTGCCGACCGTCAACCTGAATTTACGCAGATAGACTGCGAAATGAGTTTTGTAAACCAAGAAGATATTTTAGCCATGTTTGAAAACATGACCAAGCATATTTTCAAAGACGTAAAAGACATTGACATAACAGAAGCTTTCCCACGTATGACGTGGGAATATGCGATGGAACATTATGGTAATGACAAACCCGATATCCGCTTTGACATGCGTTTGAAAAAACTGAATGACATAGTGAAAGGAAACGGATTCCCGGTCTTTGATGATGCCTCACTAGTCATAGGTATTACCGCGACAGGCTGCAGTGAATATACCCGCAAACAACTAGACGAATTGACAGAATGGGTGAAGCGTCCGCAATTGGGTATGAAAGGATTGGTCTATGTAAAAATAAATACCGACGGGACGATTAAAAGTTCGGTTGATAAATTCTTTACGGAAGATAAACTAACACAAATTGCTGAAACTTGCGAAGCAAAACCAGGTGACCTCATATTTATCTTGGCAGGTGAGGATGCACTTACTCGCAAAGCAATCAGCGAACTTCGCCTTGAAATGGGCAATCGCCTAGGCTTGCGTGATTCCTCTGTATTTAAACCACTTTGGGTGATGGACTTCCCTTTATTTGAATACGACGACGAAGAGAAACGTTATATCGCTTGCCATCATCCATTTACCTCTCCTAAGCCTGAGCATATTTCTTGGATGGATGATGAATCAAAATATAGAGATATCAAAGCAAATGCGTATGACCTAGTGTTGAATGGTACAGAAATCGGCGGCGGATCAATTCGTATCTTCAATAAAGCGTTACAAGAAAAAATGTTTAGTGCGCTTGGGTTTACAAAAGAAGAAGCCATTCAGAAATTCGGCTTCTTACTAAGTGCCTTTGAATACGGCACACCACCACACGGAGGAATAGCCTTAGGCTTCGATCGACTATGCGCCTTGCTGGGTGGCAGCGATTCGATTCGTGATTTTATTGCCTTCCCTAAGAATAATGCAGGTCGTGATGTCATGCTCGATGCACCCGATGTCATTGATGCTAAACAACGAAAAGAATTAGGGCTTTAATCACTTGTTGCTATCAGGATACTAAAGCAGTTAGTGCCAATTTAAAACGGGGCAACTACATAGTATCTCTATGGCATTTAGTGAGTAAGAATCTGTACAATTTTAGAATAGCAAATCAGCATACTAGCTGCAATACGTTGCTAGTATTACAATATGCCAGGTAACACGCCCAATAAGATAACGAGCAATGCATTGATCAACAGAAACGTTTTTTCAAGCGAAGAAGGCGTGTAACTTAATGCGGCTTCACCTTCAGCGAAATACATACTGCGAATCAGACGGAAATAATAATAAGCGCTTATAGCCGCCATCAATACAGCAAAGATGACAATACCAATCCATTTGCCTTGCTCGACTGCAGCACTTAATACATAATATTTTGCGAAGAATCCTCCAGTCAGCGGGATACCTGCCAATGACAAGAGACAAATCGTAGCTGTTGCAGCCATGACAGGTTCTTTTTTAGCAAGACCGTTGAATCCTTCATACGTATAATCTTTCATTTTGATGAGTACCGCAAAGACGCCCAACGAAGCCAATGTGTAAGCAACACTATATAAAATCAAGCCTTTCCAAGCTAGATTATTCAATGAGTAAATTGCAAATAACATAAAGCCAGCCTGCGCAATCGACGAATACGCCATCATTCGCTTGACACTTTGTTGATAGACGGCTGTGAGGTTTCCTATCAATAGTGTCAGAACGATCATCACGGCAATCGCAGTCTGCCAATCGTTACTCACATTACCAAATGACAAATGAAACAATCGAATAAACGCCACAAACACGCTCACCTTAGCAATGGTTGCCATAAACGGTGTAAACGCTGTTGGCGTGCCATCGTATACATCGGGTGTCCAGAAATGCATAGGAGCCGCTGATACTTTAAATCCGATGGCAATAATCAATAAGAGCACACCAGCAAAAGACATCGTATTCAATGCCGCGCTACTTTGAAACTGTGCAATAAAGCCTTCACTAAAAATATCAAAACTTCCGGTTGCACCATAAATCAAGGTGATACCCATTAATAAAATTCCAGTGCTGAAAGCCCCCATAAGGAAATACTTCAAGGAGGCTTCATTACTTTTTATATTTTCTTTATCGCTGCCAGCCAAAATGTATTGAGGAATAGAAAGAATTTCAATCCCTAAAAATAAGATCAACATATTAGAATACGTTGATAATAGATACACACCGCACATAACAAAAAAGAGAAGGGCAAAATAATCAGAATCGTTTTTACCTACAGCAGCTATAGCTTTAGAGAACAACGTAAAATAAGCCAACGCGCAAAATGTAATTAATACATTGAACCAAGCAGTCACGGCATTCAATTCAATCATATTATAAAATGTCTTGGTATCAGCACCAACCAAATTCAAATCAACCAATGTTGTCCCTAACAAGGCCAAGATACCAAGTATGGCTACACCTTGAATTTGTGCAGTTTTTTTGAGTACTATGCCGGCAAACATCATGACTACTCCCAATAAGGCCGATACTATAATTGCATTCATGTTTTGTATTCAGGCAGGCACTTCGTGTAGAAACCTGCACATTTTTTTATTTATTAAGGTTGTACATAAATCAGATCCATCAAAAGCTTAGGATAGAAACCTAAAACCAATATCATGACCACAAAAAAGATCATCACAACAAGTTCATTCATTGTCAAATCAGTAAACGAAGCTGTCTTTGTGTTTTCGGGTCCGTAAGCCACTTTCTGTATCATAGTCAAGGTATATACCGCAGCCAAAATGATTCCCAATCCGGCAAACACAGTGAATAATGTATGATAAGGCGAAACGGTTTTGAATAAGCCATTGAACATCATAAACTCTCCGATGAAACCATTGGTCAATGGAAGCGCAATATTGGCTAAGGACATTACAACTAGTCCAATCGTGAAAAGTGGTGCTACTTTAGCGACACCGCCCATCTCTCGCATATCCTGCGTACCAAATCGATGTTCGATAATACCCACCATCATCCAAAGACCGGCTATCGTGATGCCGTGATTAAACATCTGAATTGCTGCACCTTGCATACCTAATATCTGATGCGAAAAAATAGCGGCACACATAAGTCCTATATGTGCAATTGATGAATACGCAATCATACGCTTAATGTTGGTTTGCACAATTGCCATGCATGACGCATACACCACACTGATAACTGATAACATGATTACGACATTCATCCATTGGGCACTGCCTAACGGAATCACTGGCAACAACCAACGCACCACGGCAAACAATCCCATTTTAACCATGATGGCACTTAATACAATTGTCACTGGCGTCGCACTTTGTTCATACGCATCAGGTTGCCAAGTATGAAAAGGAAAGACGGGCATCTTGATAGCAAAAGCAATAAACATCATCCAAAATAACCACGTCTGTTCAGACGCTGGCATCGCTTGTCCGATACTCACAAACGAATCCCACGAAAAGGACCGGATTGGTGCATGACGATATATCAATAAGATGGCCACCAACATAATCAGACTTCCTGCGAAGGTGTACACGAAAAATTTAAAGGTAACAGGAATACGTCTAGGACCTCCATACATTGAACTTAAGAAATACACTGGTATCAATGCTACTTCCCAGAATACATAGAACAACAAGGCATCTTTCGCAAGAAAAACACCCATTAACCCAGCCTGTGCAAACAACATCAGACTATAAAACGTATTTACCTTTTCAGGTTGTTTATTACGCAATGAAATAAAAATAAAAGGAAAAACGATGGCTGTCAACATCATCATCAATACGGCTAAGCCATCACCTGCTTCCAGGCCTACGTGAAAACGCGCGCCTACTATGTCAATCCAATTGTGGTCAATGATAAGTTCGGCGCCCTGTGTATATTGCATATACGACACAGCGGCTATGACCAACGTGGATACCGACGTAATCATTGCAAAAGGATAGGCCATTTTCTCGGGAAGCAGCATGGCTAGCAAACCGCCAATCAAGGGAACCAATATGAGTAAAACTATCAACATCTTCTATTAAAATTATTTTATGACAACTTCGGCAAACAAGGTCTGCGAAGCCTTATTATCTCAACCAAATCTGCATTGCAAACAATATGATGATACCCAACACCATCATGAACATATAGAACCCAACCATACCGTTTTGCAATAATCTAAATTTAGTACTTCCTACTTCAACCAATTTACCTACACCATTCACCGCTGCATCTAAAAAGCCTTTTTCAACCAATCTTTCTTTGAAAGCGCTTCCTTTGAAAAGAGGCTTTACAATCAAGGTGTCATAGATTTCATCCAGATACCATTTGTCTTGTGCCATTTTCAACAAGCCTTTCACTTCCTTCTTCGCATCGTATTTCGTAAAATAAAACCATCCCATCAAAATGCCTAGTACACCAATACAAACCGCAAGGCCCATCAATATGAGTTCGGATGAATGCGTTAACTGATTTGTCATCGGATGTGCGACTAAAGAACTTTCTAGCACTGGCTCCAAAAATTCTTCTAATAAATGCGGAGAACCCATCAACTTCGGCAATCCTATCATTCCGCCAAACGCAGATAATAGCGCCAATACCACTAGCGGAATTGTCATCAAAGCTGGACTTTCATGTAAATGATGTTGCTGCTCTTCTGTCCCTCTGAATGAGCCATGGAAAGTGACAAAAAATAGACGGAACATATAAAAGGCCGTCATCAAGGCAGCCAACATTCCTAAAGCCCAAAAAACTTTGCCATACGCACCGTAATTAAACACACTCATCAGTATTTCATCTTTTGAAAAGAACCCACTTAACGGAGGAATTCCGGCTATGGCAATGCATCCAATCAAAAATGTTAGATACGTAATCTTCATGTAAGGCTTCAGTCCACCCATCTTTCGAATATCCTGTTCGCCGCCCATAGCGTGTATCACAGAACCTGACCCCAGGAATAATAAGGCTTTAAAAAACGCATGCGTCACCACATGAAAAATGGCCGCCACATAGGCCCCTGTGCCAAGAGCCATAAACATAAATCCGAGTTGACTGACCGTCGAATAGGCCAATACTTTTTTAATATCATTTTGCTGTGTGGCAATGGTAGCTGCTACTAATGCGGTTGCTAAACCAATCATTAAAATCACCAATTGAGCAGTCGGTGCCAGTGTATAAATAAAATGACTGCGTGCAATCATATACACGCCTGCAGTAACCATAGTGGCTGCGTGAATGAGCGCCG
>CAIRSV010000111.1 GCA_903881265.1 uncultured Bacteroidota bacterium | reverse complement strand
TTTTGCAGAAGCAATAGTAAAGAGGTGCTTAGCAATACACTTACGAACATATCATGATGATAGTAAGAAGGTCGGCAATACGAATTAACCGTTCATCAACTTAAAATCTAATTAGAAGTTGAATTGATGAAGGGAAAACACAAATAAGTACCTTTAGTAATAATTTAATTACCAAACATCGCTTTGACTGAGCAGGAATTAATCATAGGTTTAAAACAGAGAGAGGAAGATGCCTTTAAGGTACTTGTTGAAACAAGGCAATCCATTGTTTACAATACTGTTTTAGGGTTTTTACAAAGTCCCATGGATGCGGAAGATGTAACGCAAGATGTTTTCATTAAAATCTATGAATCAATTGGTCAATTTAAAGGAGAATCTGCACTCACTACCTGGGTGTATCGAGTTGCAGTAACAACTTCACTGGAATTCCTCAGGAGAAAAAAAAGAAAGAAAAGATTTGGATTCATGAGTCCGATTTTGGGTGAGAACAATGAGGAGACAATAGAGCTGCCGGATTTTCAGCATCCTGGAGTATTGCTCGACAAGCGGGAAATGAGTACGACGTTATTCAAGGCAATAAAAAAACTACCTGAAAATCAGCAAATTGCATTTATTTTAAACAAACTAGAAGGCTTGAGTTATCAAGAAGTAGCTGAAATCATGAAAACCTCCCTTTCAGCGGTGGAATCGCTGATACATAGGGCCAAGACAAACCTAAAGGAAATATTAAAAAACTTCAATAACTTGTAGCAGCCGCAATTTTTATTAACTAAAAGCGTCTATACTCAAAGCAAACATGAATATGAGCACAAAATTTACACCTGATCTAATAATCGAAAGCCTTGAAGGGGTTCAAAGAGCCGAGCCTAAGCCTTTTCTCCATACCCGCATTCTTGCGAGAATGGCCAAGGAAGAAACCGGTGGGTTTGCCCTTATATTTAGGGTGATAACGGCTCCAGCATTTTCATTGGCAATTGCAGTATTATTTATTCTGGTCAATAGTTATTTCATGATGAAGACAACAGATTCTAACATCGATACAAGTGATCTTAATCAAGGTATTGTAGCAGAGTACAATCAACATTCGCTCAACCCTTATGAGTTACCAAAATAAGACCTGGAATGAATCAGAAAAAATATAAATGGCTATTCTTCCTGCTTAGTATTTTGCTAGTTAGCAATATTGTGTTGGCGATATTTTTATTCATGTCAAATACATCAAAGGATCGACTAGAAAGCAGGAATGAGTCGTCGGCGATATACAAAGAGATTGGCTTGTCTGGACAACAGATTGATACTTTCAAGGCTAGCAAGGAAAATTTTTTCAAACAAATGCGTCCCTACTGGAATGAAATAAAAGAATTAAAAGATAGCATGTACAAAAAACTTGAGGCTGATTCAAACGATTTAATTGTAAAGATGCTCTCTTTAGAGATTGCTCAAAAAACGAGTATGGTAGATTTAAAGACCTACCAACACTTCGTTGAACTTCGCACACTTTGCACACCAGAACAACAAGTTAGGTTTGATACACTCATCCCAAAATTTGTTAACAGAAGAAACCGCAGATAATAGCTAGTCCTACTTTATCAGACTTGCAATCGCTTTTTCAACAAGTGGTTCCATGACCTTATAACCATCAACATTTGGATGTACACCATCTTCAGAGTATTCTTTTTTCATGCCTTTCATATTATCTACAACTGAAGAATATAAATCCAAATAAAGAACGCCTGATGATTTTGCGAAGGCTTTGTAATGATTTTGTGTT
>CAIRSV010000110.1 GCA_903881265.1 uncultured Bacteroidota bacterium | reverse complement strand
GTGTATTACCTGCAGTTGCTGGTAAAAATGAGCAGGATCGTCGTATGATCGTTAAGAAAATAACTGATTCATTGTCGAAAGCAGAAAAGAAAGAAAAATACCAAATGGTAACGGTTGCTGAATTTTTTAATGGCAATCAATATTTCTTGTTTGTTTATGATAAATATACTGACGTACGTTTAGTGGGAGCTCCTGCTGAATCTGTTGGTAAATTCGGTGGTGATACGGATAACTGGATGTGGCCTCGTCATACAGGTGATTTCAGTATCATGCGTATTTATGCTGGTGCTGATAATAAGCCTGCAGCTCATTCTGGAGATAACAAACCGTATACGCCAAAGAAGTTTTTGCCAATTTCTTTGAAAGGTGTTCAAAATAACGATTATGCTATGATTATGGGATTTCCTGGTCGTACACAACGTTATGAATTCAGTCGTGAAATTGATGTAGTACAAAATGTTGCGAATCCTGTTTGGATTAAGTATTGGAAAATGATGACTGAGACTATGAAGTCTGACATGGATGCTAGTCCTGCCGTTGATCTTCAGTTGGCTGCAGTCTACGCACAAAAAATGAACTATTATAAGTATTCAATTGGCCAAACAGCTCAATTAAAGCGTTTACGTACGCTTGAAAACCTTCGTAGTAAGGAAGCTGTTATGAAGCAATGGATTGCTGCTGACGCAAGCCGTAAAGAATTGTATGGTTCTCTTTATGAAAACGTAGATAAAGTATATGATGGACTAAAAGTTTATGATGCACATAAAAGCGTAATCCGTTATGGATTTACCCGCGATCAATTGGTCTCTTACCTAATTGGTGTTTACATGAGCACTTGGGATGCTGCAGGCAAGGCTGAAACTAAGCCTGAAGAATTGAAAAAAGCAGTAGAAATGTTTGCGGAAGGAGCTGATGAATTCTACAAGGATTTCAATTTAGCTACTGAAAAGAAAATCCTTTCTCAGCTTTTGGTAATGATGCACAATGATATCCCTGTTGATCAGCAGTCTGCTGAATTTAAAGCTATTTTCGCAAAGAGTAAAGATCTAAAAGCAACTGCTGATAAATATGTTGCAACTTTGATTAAGAAATCGAAATTGACTAACGAAGCAAGTTTCAAGGCTTTCTTAGCTGGTTTAGATAGCAAACAAGTTCGTAATGAACCAATGTTCAAATTAATTGATATGATTTATGGTCACTATCGTCGTACGGTAGTTTCAACAACAACTCAATTAAGCAATCAATTGATTTCATTGAAACGTGATTTTGCAAAAGCGATGTTGGAAATGAATCCTTCAAAGGCTTTCTATCCAGATGCAAACTCTACTTTGCGTTTGACTTATGGTAATGTAAAGGAGTATGATGGTTTGGATGCGGTTCGTTTCCGTCATTATACAACTGCTGAAGGAATTTTGGAAAAAGAAGACAATACGAATCCTGAATTCAAAGTTCCGCAAGAAGAGCATAATCTATTAATGGCTAAAGATTACGGTCGTTATGCAGATCCTAAGACAGGAACTTTGCAAGTATGTTTCTTGACAACTAATGATATCACTGGTGGTAATAGTGGTTCTCCGGTAATCAATGCGGATGGCGAACAAATCGGTATTGCGTTTGACGGTAACTGGGAAGCAATGAGTGGTGATATTGATTTTAGTGGGGATCAAAAGCGTACTATTTGCGTGGATATCCGTTATGTATTGTGGTGTATTGAGAAATTAGGTCATGCAAATAACCTAATCAATGAGTTGGTGATTCATCAATAATCATTAAGATTAATAAAATAAAAAAGGCTCCATTAGGAGCCTTTTTTTATGCAGGTAATTGAATTCTAAACGTAGTGCCTTTACCAATTTCGGAATTCAAAACTTCGATAGAACCCTTGTGATAGTCT
>CAIRSV010000109.1 GCA_903881265.1 uncultured Bacteroidota bacterium | reverse complement strand
GGCAGGCACAGCGGCTGCAACAAACGAAGCGGCTGCATTCGGCGCTATGCTCATACTATCTAAATCACGCTTTACGATACGACCATTATCACCGGTACCGTGTACTTGATGTAAGTCAATCCCTTTCTCTTTGGCAATTGATTTCGCTAAAGGCGATGCTTTAAGTCGATGATCAGACGCTTGCTCGTTGGCAATAGCTTGCGGTTGCGGCGCAGCAGATGGCGTTGGGGCTGCGGCAACACTTTCTTTAACAGCCTGTGCAGTACCATCAGATTGCAAGGTTGACAAATACGGTGTAATATCAGTGCCTTCTTTTCCAATCACGGCAATCACGGCATTCACCTTAGCGGCTTGTCCGGCTTCAACACCTTTATATAATAATGTACCATCGGTATAGCCAATCACTTCCATGGTGGCTTTATCGGTTTCAACATCGGCCAACGAATCGTCCGCTTTAACCTTGTCACCAACTTGTTTATTCCAAACAACAATTTTTCCTTCCGTCATAGTATCGCTCAATAAGGGCATACGAATGACGGTGAGTTCTTTTGGGATTTCGATGGCCGAAGTGGCAGGTGCAGTAGACACCGCTTGGGTTTCAGCAGCTGTTGATGACGCAGCAGGCGCAGGACTGCTTTGATTAATCAGAGACGAAATATCTTCCCCTTCTTTTCCTATAATAGCAATGATTTCATTGACTTTTGCTGCTTTACCAGCTTCAACACCAATGTATAGCAAGGTGCCATCGACATAAGGAATCACTTCCATCGTCGCTTTGTCCGTTTCCACATCGGCTATGGAGTCGTCACTTTTGACTTTATCGCCCACTTTCTTATTCCACACAGCAATTTTCCCTTCCGTCATGGTGTCACTCAATAAAGGCATTCGTATTACATCCGCCATAGCATCTCTAATTTTTTTCAAAAGTAATATATTTTAAATAAAAATCGAAGGTTGGATATCCGCTGTTCTAACTTATTCATTTGTCTGCCAATCCATTGAATTTCATTGATTGAATTACGGAATTCAGACTTCGAATTCCCTATCTTTGCCCACTTTATAAAATTATGGAAAACAAGAACTACAAACTCGATACCCTACTGATTCACGCTGGTGTTGAACCCGACCCAACCACAGGTGCTATTATGACTCCTATTTATCAGACCTCAACCTATGTGCAAGCAGCACCTGGTGAGCATAAAGGATACGAATATGCGCGTACACAAAACCCAACACGTACCGTATTGCAACATGCATTGGCAGCGATTGAAAAGGGCAAACACGGTGTATGTTTTGGTTCAGGATTAGCCGCCACAGATGCCATTATCAAATTATTGGCGCCGGGCGATGAGGTAATTTCCACCAACGATTTATATGGCGGCACCTATCGAATTTTCACAAAAATGTATCAGCCCTATGGTTTGAAATTCCATTTTACGGGGATGGGCGATATGTCTACTATCGAAGGATTGATTAATGAAAATACAAAAATGATTTGGGTTGAAACACCAACCAATCCATTACTTAATATCATCGATATCGCTGCGTGTGCGGCTATCTGCAAGAAACACAATATTCTATTAGTGGTCGATAACACGTTCGCTTCACCTTATTTACAAAACCCATTGACACTTGGTGCGGATATCGTCGTGCATTCTGCTACTAAATATCTCGGTGGACATTCTGATGTGGTGCACGGTGCCGTGATTGTGAATGACGATAGCTTAGAAGAGCGTTTACGTTTTATACAAAATGCGAGTGGCGCAGTTCCCGGTCCGCATGATTGTTGGTTGGTACTTCGTGGTATCAAAACCCTGCACGTGCGTATGCAACGTCATTGCGAAAATGGCGCGAAGATTGCCCATTACCTGCGTTCACATCCGAAGGTAGAACGCGTTTATTGGATTGGGTTTGAAGATCATCCGAATCACGAGATTGCTAAAAAACAAATGCGCGGCTTCGGCGGTATGATTTCGTTTGTATTAAAAGGCGATAATATCGATGATGCGATGAAGGTATTGAGCAGCACTACGCTGTTTGCCTTAGCTGAATCATTGGGCGGTGTCGAGAGTTTGATTGGTCACCCAGCGAGTATGACACACGGTTCTATACCACGTGAAGAGCGTATCAAAAATGGCTTAGCCGACACATTGATTCGTCTAAGTGTGGGCATCGAAGATGTGGATGATCTCATCGACGATTTGAAACAGGCTATTGGGTAAACTGCCTACACTGCAATGCCACACGCAACAAGCGATCTCAAAAAATTTCTCGACAACAAGGTTCACGAATACAACAATGCGCGTTTTATAAAAGGCGATCCTATTTGTGTACCACATGCGTTTTCACTACAACAGGATATCGAAATAGCCGGTTTTTTTTCGGCGCTGATTGCCTGGGGAAATCGCACAACCATTATTCAAAATGCCAACCGCATTATGGATGCGATGGATCGATCGCCTTATCAGTTTATCGTGCAGCATCAAGAAAACGAGTTGAAACGCTTTCTTGATATCAAGCACCGAACCTTCAACGCAACGGACCTGCTTTATCTCATTCATTTTTTGAAGATGCATTATGCAACATACGAAAGTTTGGAAGACGCCTTTCTATTGAATGATGCAGCGACAATGCGAGAACGCCTCATCAATTTTCATAGGTATGTGTTTTCATTTGAGCATCCTGAGCGCACACGAAAACATATTTCAACACCCGAAAAAAACTCGGCCTGCAAACGACTAAACATGTATCTGCGATGGATGGTGCGCAACGATACGCAGGGTGTCGACTTTGGCATATGGAACAAACTATCTATGAAAGACCTCATCATTCCGATGGATGTGCACGTGAGTCATGTTGCCTACAGGCTTGGCTTGATCAACGAAAACAAGGCTAATTGGAAAACGGCCGAAGGCTTGACAGAAAAATTAAAAGCATTCGACCCTAACGATCCGTGTCGGTATGATTTTGCTTTGTTTGCGCTAGGCGCCGAAGAAAGAGTGAGGTAAATGGGGAGGAAATTCCAAAAAATCAACTCCCAAATTCCAAAAAAATCCTACACGCCCTAACATCTAATTTTTTACTCACTTTTCTTTCTGAACAGTGGCACCTTACTTTCGTTGCCAGTCAAAAGACGATTGATATTTTTGTGATGGGTCAATACCACCAAGCAGGCTGTTGCCACCGCAAACACCCGATACATAAGCTCGGGCTCACGGAAAATAAAGAAAATCAATACCGGAAACGCGATGCTCGCCACGATAGAACTCAACGACACATAGCGTGTCACGAATAGCATAAAGAAGAAAACGCCTACCAAACTAGCGGCCACTAAAGGTTGTATTGCCAAGATCATGCCAAACAAGGTGGCTATCCCCTTGCCGCCTTTAAACTCGGCCCAAATTGGGAAGATATGTCCAACCACCGCACAGATACCAAGTATCACCTGAAAATTGGTGAGGGCTGTATTATCGAGTTGATACTTCGGAATGACGTAAGCCAAATCGACGGCCATAAAGCCTTTGAGCATATCAACCACAAATACAAAGCTTCCTGCCTTAGAGCCTAATACCCTGAACGTATTGGTGGCTCCGGCGTTTCCGCTACCGTAACTGCGTATATCAATATCGAAAAAATAATTGCTCACCCATACCGAAGTAGGAATAGATCCTAGCAGGTAAGCAAGTATGACTAAAATAATTTCGTACATAGTTTAATTTAACGTGACCAAATAACAAGCAGCGAAGATAGGCATTGAGGTAGAATTTTACAAACACGCATTACGTTAGTTTATATATAAGGCCACCCAATCCTTCTTCTGTTTTTGCGAACGTAGTGTAAACCCTAGCGCGGTAAAGCATGCTGAAAGTGTTGAAATATCTGAATCCAAGATGCCGCTTAAAAAAATATGGCCACCTGTGTTCAGTATTTTCTTGAGTTTGGGTAAGCTTTCGAGTAATACATTCAGATTGATATTCGCCAAGATGATATCAAATGATTGGTCGATGGCCTGAATATCAATGTCAGAAATTTCGATGTCACCGCATTTATTTCGCTCACAGTTTTCGATGGCATTCTCAATCGACCACTGATCATGATCGATACCAAGTACAGGATGGGCCCCTTTCAAACGCGCCAAAATAGCCAATACACCGGTGCCGCAGCCAAAGTCGAGCACCGACTTATCTTGAAAATCTGTCTCGCATGCATACTCCAACATCATACGGGTGGTTTCGTGATGTCCGGTACCAAAACTCATTTTGGGTGTGATTTCAATATCAAATTTGCAATCACCAAACGGCGGATGAAACGAGGCTCTGACACCCACTTCATCATTGATACGAATAGGTTCAAAATTTGATTCCCATTGCGCGTTCCAATTGATTTGCGGTACAATTTCTTTGGTATATAAAAAAGAAAACGGCACTAGCACATCGCGAATTGCCGCCTCATCAAATAACCCTTCATCAAAAAAAACAAAGAGCTGCGTATCGTTTTCCTCTATGCCCTGACAATCCATATCATTGAGCAAGGCAGAAAGTATATCCGCATCATCGGGATGCGCTAAATCAAAAATCAGTTTTACATAGTTCATGAAACGAAAGTAATGATTTATTACTTGACGCAGTCTATATTTGCCCTTTCAGACCTTGCGCATGATCAACAGATACCTGACCTTTTATACACCTTCAATGCAATTCGTAGTGTTTTGCGCCATCCTCTCGATGAGTTGGCTAGTTGGCGGCTCCTTGATTGAACTGTTGAATACGAAAATCACAGGACTTACCACAGCGCAAATCACTAATTTAACGGACATCTCTGTTGCCGTCGCCAATCAATTTAAACTCATTAATTCCTTACTCCTAGTCGTAACGTTATTATTGCCGGCGGTACTTTTTGCTTACCTAGCCTATCCCGAACCGATGAAATACCTCGGTCTTCGCGTTGATATAAAAAAACAACATTGGCTTTGGGCCATTGCATTGATGATCATTTCGATGCCGTTTACCAGTCTGCTTGAACAATGGAGTCGACTCATTCCAGCCATCGGTCAATCAAAAGCGCTCGATGATAATTACAACAAACTCGCGCAATCGATGTTGCAGGGAAGTTCACCCATTGACCTTGTGATGAATATCGGGGCAATGTGTCTTCTTCCGGCTTTCATTGAAGAGATCTTTTTCAGAGGATGTCTTCAACAACTATTGCTCAACTGGATGAAAAAAACACCCTTTGTAGCTATCCTAGTAGTGGCTGTCATATTCAGTGCGTTTCATGGTCAGTTAAGTGGCTTTGTCCCAAGGGTATTTCTTGGACTGCTGCTTGGAGTAGCCTATCATTATTCAGGCAGTATATGGCTGACGATGTGTATGCACGCCCTCAATAATTTTGTAACCGTATTGATGGTGTATTTATTCAATGCCCATATCATCAAGATTGATATGACCAAGTTGCCAGATACGAATCTATGGTTAGGACTTGGAAGTGCACTCGCAGTTGGCGGCGTACTATATCTTTTTTATACAAATCGAAAACCATTTCTATTGGTTGAAGTTGACAAAACAATTGAAGAACCCTTACCATAAAGTATACCACGATGAGTGATCAAATAAAATGGACTTGTATCCATAAAACAAGTAATACATTCGAAGCCGAGGCAATCAAAGGCAATATTGAAAGTGCCGGCATCCCCTGCGTGATTGTAAACAAACAAGACAGTTCGTATTTAGCCTTTGGTTATGTAGAAGTGCATATACCAGAAAACAGGAAAGACGAAGTGACTGCACTGCTTGGCGAAGACCCTACTATTCAACTCAATTAAGCTATGGCATTCGACGTAAAAACATTTTTAACGCGACTAGGAAGCGCCTTCATTTTTTCTGTGATTATGATGGCGGCTTTATTAATGAAGGAATGGTCATTCATCGGTCTGTTTTTTGTGGTGAATATCCTTTGTCTGAACGAATATAGTCGCATCGTAGAAATGATTCTTCAAACCACCTTCACCCGAAATGAGAAGGTCAATTTCATTGCGATTGGCGTGGCCATCTTTGGTTTTGTAGTGGCGCTTCCGATGACGCATTGCGACAATCAAATCGCCGGCTATGCATCGTCACTCGTTTACTACTTCGCTGGATTCGTGATTGGCACCTTGCTAATTTTCTTCGTCTTCAAAAAAAATAAAAAAGCATTGTATCTACTCAGCGGCTTAGGATATATTTCTGCGGCACTTGGCTTTTTGGTGCAGTTACGGTTTCAATCTCTTTACTTACCGCTCCTATTAATCTTATTCATTTGGATGAATGATAGTATGGCCTATCTGACAGGTTCGTTTATCGGGCGCACAGCATTTTTCCCGTCGATCTCCCCTAAAAAAACATGGGAAGGCACCATCGGTGGTATCCTGTTTACGATGGTCTTTGCGTATAGCTGGGGATCACTGACCAATTGGTTTCCAATGTCGATATGGATCTTATTCGGACTCACCGCAGGTGTGGTGGGTACAGCGGGTGATTTAGTTGAATCGAAACTAAAACGCCTTGCCGGTGTAAAAGATTCGGGTGCTATCATGCCCGGACACGGCGGTGCCTTAGATCGTTTTGATTCGCTTTTACTCTCGGCACCTTTTGCACTGCTTATCACGATGCTGTATGAAATCTGCAAGCAAGTGATCGTGTTCTAAGATTGAATGCGACGATTTGTGCTATTGGCGAAGAAGTTCAGAGCTCCAAGTTTATCTGTTATTCGAGCCCTGCATATTCAACATTCAAGGCACGGGTTGCAAACCCGCGCCAGCCAAGGTGTTTAAAATAGGCTAGGAGTAGCGGGAGTAAAGGAGTCTTTGCGTTACTCTGCGAAAAAACTTTGCGCACTTTGCGGTAAAAAAATAAGTCTTTTTTTACTTCTTGCTGTTGGTTCGGAGAACCAATATTATCTGTCGTTCGACATGCCGCTGCGCGAACATATCGAACAGCGTGGGTTACTCTGCGAAAAAACTTTGCGCACTTTGCGGTAAAAAAATAAGTCTTTTTTTACTTCTTGCTATTGGTTCGGAGAACCAATATTATCTGTCGTTCGACATGCCGCTGCGCGAACATATCGAACAGCGTGGCGCTACGGGGAGTAAAGACTTCGGCAAGCTCAGTTCAAGTTTTAAAAAGCCCTAACCGCACGTACACGGCCTATGAGGTGCTTGAAGTAGCTATTCTGATCGCCATTGAGGAAGTCAAGACTCCATGCGCGTTCGAAATTGAACTCACTAGAACTCCAATAGCTAGCAGCGACAAATCCTCCAATGCCCGTTTGATTCAGATAGAGTTTACTAAGTTCATCCTTATTGGGTAAATACCAATCACTGTAGCCATTTAATACCAAATCACCACAGAGACGAGCAGCAATTCCGGCAGTGCTGCAGCCATTCATTATATCAATGGTGTTTTGATTACCTGTGCCAATGGCAGTGCCATCAGCACCAGATATTGTTGCTCCAGAACATCCCCATGGAGCTCCTGCACTCTGATCAATCGACGCAGCAATTAACCCGTGTGGTACATTCGCATCATAACCTTGATCACCAGGTTGTAAAAAATAGGCAATAATACCTCCTTGATAATTCATACCAAGTGTTAGTGTGTTTTGCCAGGTTGGTGCTCCATTATGAAATTTAAGAAACTGACCTTCTGCACCAGGGGCCACACTCACCCAAGCTGTGCCGTTCCAATACATCATTTCTCCGGCTGCGCTTCCATTCGGGAATGTGCCTGCTATGCCTTGTGGGCCTCGCACATATCCTGTATTAAGTGTTTGTCCATTACTGAGTGTTACGTATAAACTATCCCCAATGACAGCGCTATTTGTAACACTAATGCCATTGGTTCCGTTGGCGCCAACTGGACCTTGTAATCCTTGCTGTCCCTGAACTCCCATTAAACCTTGTGCGCCTGATAGTTCAATTATTGAAACATCATTGTTGTTTAATGAAACAGAATATATGCCACTAGATGAGTAGTTCTGTATAAACACTTTGATATCAAACCAATATTGCACACCCGGCGTAAGCCCAGAAATAATTGTACTTAAAAAATAAGGTAGATCAGGACTTGGGTAACTCGGATTTGATCTACCTTCCAATTTATAATTTACTTGAGCTGCTAAATTGCCTAATGATAAAATAGATCCCTGTGTTGGAGGTGTTCCCGCACCGTAGTAAATAGCAAATACTAAATCAGTCCACATGGCTTGTCCACCAAAATTCTGCGTGTAATTTCCATTCAATTGAAAATCAACATTCCCTATTGAGGTTGGAGTAAATGTAATACCAAATCCTGCAAATTGATTAACTGGAGGATATGGATTCGTAGCGCTTAATGTTCTATTTGTTGGTTTGCTATGCCCATAATTCATTCCCAAAGAGGCTGAATTTAAACCGTTACACACGTATTTTGTAAGGGATCCATTTATTTCAATTAAATCCAACAAGCCATTGTTATTAGCATCTAATCCATATTCAATTTTCAAGCCTCCTGTACTACAATTTGATCCTATTGGCTCTGTCGAAGTCTTCACCAAAGTATTCTGGCCATTAATACCAGTTGTTCCAGTAGCACCAGTTAATCCAATTGGACCTTGTGGACCTGCAGCGCCTATTAATCCAATTGGACCTGCAACACCTGTTAATCCTTGCATACCTTGAGGGCCTGTTGCACCAGTTGCTCCTGTTAATCCTGTTGCGCCGGTCAATCCAATAGGACCTTGTGAACCTGTAGCGCCCGTCAATCCAATAGGACCTTGTGGACCTGTAGCGCCCGTCAATCCAGTAAGTCCTGTTAACCCGATTGGCCCCTGTGGGCCTGTCGCTCCAACTGATCCTGTCGCTCCAGTTAAACCGATAGGACCTTGAGAACCAGTTGCGCCTGTCAATCCTGTCAATCCAATCGGACCAGCTGGACCAGTTGCCCCTGTTAATCCAATTGGACCTTGCGAACCTGTTGCTCCAGTTAATCCTTGAATACCTTGTGGG
>CAIRSV010000108.1 GCA_903881265.1 uncultured Bacteroidota bacterium | reverse complement strand
TCTTTTGCAGTAAGTTCATGCAATTCAATATCAACAAATAGGACATCAGGTTTCGTCTGTTCTATGACTTCAAAAGCAAGTTCTACACTATCTGCAATGCCCACCACTTGCACATCAGGACAGTATTTTCTAAAAAGGGTTTTTAATAACTCGATATTTAATTCATCATCATCTACCAATACAGCATTCATAGGCTTGTTAATTTTTAATGGTTAAACAATAAAAAGTTAGGGTTATCCGATTGTGATGGGTAATACGAGCAATGAATCGTGTGCGCCGTTGAGGACTTACTAATACTGCTATTTTCGTGCCGAGGCACTGCGTAAATACATGGGGTATTTTCGAAGCAGTAAAACATGCGTAACGTTTTTGGTACTTACTGCAATATACAATTTTAATTAAATTTATAAATATTTGGTAATCTATATTTCATTATTTGGTAACATCGGCTTGGTTATTTTGATAAAATTCAAGTGTTCATGCTCTACGTACATTCTTTTTCTCCGATTGAACAAGCGCTTTTTTCGGCATTAGCACAAACGGAAGAATTGATTCAGGTTCAGGCGCTGGAAATCACTGATCACTCTATCTTGGCGTCTGAGAATTTAGCAGGTTCTCATAAAACATTGCTTTATTCGTTTCAAGATTTGACGCATTATCGTCATATTGATTCGTTCAGAGAAGAATCTGCGGCCGTTGATATGTTGATTGAGTATATACTCGAACAAGAATTTACTAAAATTATATTGATTACTTATCCTGGTGCCTACTGCGACTCGACCAATTTATTCTTGCATTACAAAGGCCTTATAGAACAGAAATTTGTTCATACAGGGATGCCGTGTACTATCCTCAATGTGCAGGCAATTCATGAACCTTATTTAAAAATCAATAACCTGCATTCATTGTTCTACCATGAGTCGGCCGGACGTTGTGTGATACCAAGGAAGTCATCTTGTATTACATATAGCATTAAACTAAATAGCCTTTGTCAGATTATAGTGAAGTCGCTGCATGGTGACTATGAAGGCAAATTTGATGCCTTCGATTCGGTCTTTGATCTTAAAACCTATTTGTTAACGCATTCATCAGTTGGTCAAGTTCGACGAATGACACCCATATATCTTTATGTCAAAAGTTTTTTTGGGTGGTATGCCTCGCCTACGATGTTGGAACTTTTTCTGATGACTATTGTGCCGATGTATAAATTCAGAATAGAAAAGGAATTTGGCATCACGTTAGAGCAAGAAAATAGCGGTATTCCCTTTTCCTATAATCGCAATTTGATCACTTTTTCAGAGCCTTCACATTCTATTCTGAATTCCTTAATTCCAATTGAGTAGCAGTTGGTAAAACGATGGTAATAGAATAGAATTGATGTTATGTACACTGGGTATGCGGAAATGGTATCCTTTGCGCAACATGAAATACAGCTGATCTATTTGTTTGCAATCTTCTTTCTATGTTGTTTTATTGGGCGGTTTAGCCTTAACGGCGGAACACGGAAAAGGTCACCCGAAAGGGTGTTTTTACGTAGTCGGGTATCTAAAAAATGAAGCTTCTGGTCAATTTGGTAACCTTTCCGTAACAATTTGGTAAAATTGGTAACATTATGATAATATAAAAATAATGAATTA
>CAIRSV010000107.1 GCA_903881265.1 uncultured Bacteroidota bacterium | reverse complement strand
GGTTCAATGCAATTGATCATCATCCATTCAGGCATACCTTTCGGATTTACCTTCGTCCAATTGATACCTCCATTTGTTGTTACGTGAATCAATCCATCATCACTCCCGCACCAAATAACATCTTTCTCAATCGGACTTTCAGCGACAGCAAAAATGGTACAATAATATTCCACGCCGGTATTGTCTTTGGTAATAATACCGCCACTAGTCGCCTGCTTACTTTTGTCATTTGTGGTGAGATCAGGTGAGATTGCATTCCAATGTTGACCTTCATCTTCTGTGACAAAAAGTTTATTGCCGGCAGCATATAATTTCTTAGGGTTATGAGGAGAAAATAAGATTGGGAAGTTCCATTGAAAGCGATAGCGTAATGTATCAGCACCCGCACCTATTGGCGAAACAGGATAGACACTGACCGTGCGGCTTTCGCCGGTTCTATGGTTCAATCGTGACATATAACCTCCATAATTGCCGCCATACACGATATCATCATTTAATGGATCGGCAGCAAGGTAGCCACTTTCAAAACCTGCGGTACTGCTCCAATCTTGCGCACCAATACCGCCATCGTTCGTTCGGCTTACGATACGAACGCTGCTATTGTCTTGCTGACAACCTAGAATGCGATAAGGAAAATGGGTATCGGTTGTCACGCGATAAAATTGGGCTGTAGGTTGATTATGATACGTGCTCCAGTTGTGGGCACCATCAAAACTTATTTGTGCACCACCATCATCGGCGATAATCATACGTTGACCATCTTCAGGATCTATCCAAAGGTTATGATGATCGCCATGCGGCGTATTTACGTGCGAAAATGTTTTACCGCCATCGCTGCTTTTATAAAATTCAACATTGCAGATATAGACTATATTTTCATTCGCAGGGTCTGTGAATATCTTGCTGAAATACCAAGCGCGTTGACGAATTTTGCTTTCGTCATTTTGCTTGGTCCAAGTCTCTCCCGCATCTGTACTAAGATAGAGTCCACCACTTTTACTTTCAACCAGCGCATATAATTTATCGGTATTCGAAGGGCAAAGGCTGATGCCGATAATACCTAATGTGTCTTTCGGAAATCCTTTATGTTTCGAAAGATCTGTCCATGTATCACCGCCGTCTGTGCTTTTCCAAAGCGCACTTCCTTCACCGCCGCTTTCCATACTGTAAGGCGTTCGCTTCACTCGCCATGTGCTCGCATAGATCGTATTCGGATTTGTATTATCAATAGCCATATCAACCGCGCCTGCTTCATTATTTACATGCAAGATGTTTTTCCAGGTCTTGCCTCCATCCATGGTTTTGAATACACCTCGCTCTTCATTTGAACCAAATAAATGCCCGATAGCGGCACAATAAACGATATCAGGATTTTTTGGATGGAAAATAATCTTCGTGATATGTCGTGTATCATCCAAGCCGCAATGTTTCCAGCTTTTACCACCATCTGTGCTTTTCCACATGCCATGTCCTTCGCTCACATTGCCACGTAAGGTATTTTCGCCCATACCGACGTAAAGTAGTAATGGGTCTGTCGGACAAACTTCCACACTACCGATACTACCTCCGAAATACTTATCCGAAATATTTTTCCAGTTGCTGCCACCATCTTTGGTCTGCCATACACCACCACCTGTTGAGCCCATGTAAAAGACCTGCTTGTTTTTTACATCACCGCATACCCCACTCGCACGTCCCCCGCGAAAAGGGCCGATATTTCGATAGTGATAATTTTTAAATAAAATAGAATCCGGTTCATTCTTGGTTTGAGCAAAAGCTGAAAGCAAACAACAAAGCAGTGGAAAGAGAAGAGACACTTTTTTCATGCTGTGAAAATAATAAAAAAGTTTGAAGCCTGATGAGCTTGTTCGTTTTAGCGCGATCAAGGCTGCAGCCATAGGTAGTGGATGAATGAGCGATGAAGCCAATCAAGTTATCTACGTGATTCGAGCGATGGTTCAAAGGTTGTTTGATCCACAACAAATGAAATCTAGAAACGGAATATTTTTTTTGAATAAATAAGAAAGAAAGATTGCACGAACGAATAGATTATAGTGCAAATTGAAACGATGTATTTCGTGCGATTTGGGTGGACGGTATTGGATTCGAACCAACGACCCCTACGACGTCAACGTAGTACTCTAACCAACTGAGCTAACCGTCCTGATGGGTGGGCAAATGTATACAATTCTAAAAAAGTATCCAACATCGGATCCTTCGTTTTTTCATCATCGTGTTGATTTATCTTGCTTTTCTCCTATGCGGCTGTTTTTTAAAATAGTTCAACGAGGCACGATGCGCTATATACTTTTTCTCTATCACGCCACAATTATTCTTTTTCAGAGGCGCTAAAGTTTAATTATTTTTGGACTCTTCCAATATGATAGGTTATCGTTTTTTACATTTTAGTGCACCCGATGAAACTCCGTTTGAGCGATTGTTTGGCATATTCAAACAACTGCTAACACATACGAGTGGTGATTATGATGAAGCCATTAGTTGGCT
>CAIRSV010000106.1 GCA_903881265.1 uncultured Bacteroidota bacterium | reverse complement strand
TAAATGGAAAACAGAATTCCAATAGACGAATTGTTTCATGATAAGCTCTGCGAGGGTAAGGAGCAGATGAGTCTAGGCGCCTGGGACAACATGGAACGGATGCTAGATGGCAAAAACCCATATGCTGTTGACAAAGAAAAGAAGCGAAGGCTATTCCCTTTTTGGCTAGTTTTTCTGGCAAGCATCGCTATTGTTGGTGCCGGTTATTTGTTTAAAACTAATTTTACGAATAAGCGTGTAATCGATCAATCAGCTTCCGTAGCGCCATCAATCAATGAAACAGCTTCCATGCAGCCTGTTGCATCAGTCAATTCGACGTCTTCATCTAATACCACACCTATTTCAAGAGCCAACGCATCATCGACCAACAAGGGCCCTAATCATACCTCGTATCCTACTGTCGCTTCGAGTGCTCGAAAACTCAATCAAACGGTTGCAGCTAAAACAACATCGTCTGCTTCCACATCAGCAGCTAATCCTACTAAAAATTCGTCAGATCTTGAATCTAGGTCTATGACACAACCTGTTGCGCCCAATAAACTGAAGGGTAATATTGCGCAACAATCTGCATCGAATGCACAATCAGTGAAGTCAGTGGCATCGCATAAAAAAACGAAGACTAACTTGGTCGATGCTACGAATGTATCTAAAGTTGAAGAAACAATTAATAAGGATGAGGCAATTATAGGATCCTCTATTGATCCATCAGTAGGTTTGACGCCTGAAACATTCACTGAAAAAATACCGGTTGTAACAATCAAGCAAAAGACAATCCGCAAACGTGACGGTAGTATTCAGCAAGTTCTTGGAGATACTGTTGGCAAATCGGTGATTGAAAAAGAGATTGATAGGCCTGTTGAAGTAAAAGCAACAGCTTCATTGCATCCGATGATGACCAATCCAAGATTTAAAAAATTGTCACAAGAGGAAGAGCAGCAAGCCAATTTTCAGAAACCTCAGGAGCCAGTTGCCCCGAAAGAAACCGTGTTGGCTTCGGCAAGTCCTTCTGTCAAAGAAACTACCGAACCCTCAATCGCTGCTAGCCGAAAAGCGAGTGCTGTTAAGCAAACCGGATACTTCGAAGATCTGAAGAAATTTGCCACTGATACGTATCGAACGATCAGTAATTTTTTCCTTTTTAATCCTAAGCCCGATACGTATGCAGGTTTGAGTATGGGTATGAACGCTTCCCTAAGCAATGCGAATCGAAATTTTGGCGGTTTTCAGGGAGGGTTTACAACGTTGAATCCCATCACTGATTTTGTATCCTTTCTGGCTGAGCTTAAATTTTACTACCGCAATAACGGTGGTTATACAGCGACCGATGTTAATTATAAGATTGTGAATCCTACAGCTGATACAGCTACTCTTTCACACGTGCAAAGCACAATTTATTCGTATCAAAAAGACTCAACTGTAAAAACATATAATTTCAAAAATTTTTACTCGCTTGAATTGCCATTGATAGCGCAATTGAATTATAGATCGTTTGCACTTTATGGCGGTTTGAATCTCGCATACAATTTTAGATTGAAGACAACTGAGAAAAGTAGAAACTACGCGGTGTCGCATATTGATACCTTGGCAACCTCAGTCGGCTTTGATTTCCCAGTTGACAAGGCATCACAATATATGAAAAGTGATTTTTCAAGTCGATTTGGCTTGGGTTATACAATAGGCGCCGCATATAGTTTTAGTCCTCAGTTATATATCGATCTTCGAATTACTCAAAATGTATGGGACAACATGAAGACGAATGCCGCTAGAGAGATTTCAAATGGATTTTTTAAAGTACCATCCTTTCATTTTTCACTGGGTTACCGCTTTAGAAAGTTTACGCCGGATAATTAAATGGTAGGTTTCGATATGTTATAGTGTAAGAAAACCGCTGCTTTACCTTAGAAGCAGCTTTTTTCTTTTGGCGTGGGACTATAATTTCCTTCAAACTCGTTTACCTTTACAATCCTTAAACAAACGTATGGCAACTATTGCAGAAATTATCGCATGTATTGAAGGATTTGCACATCCGATGTATCAGGAAAGTTATGACAACAGCGGCCTAATCGTAGGCAACAGTGCAAAGAAGGTGAAAAAAGTAATGCTTACACTTGATTGCACCGAAGACGTCGTTGAGGAGGCTATCTCGACAGGCTGCCAGTTAATCATCGCCCATCATCCAATTGTATTTAAAGGGCTCAAATCGCTGACGGGAAAGAACTATGTTGAACGAACCCTGCTAAAAGCGATCAAGAAAGATATCGCGATCTATGCGTGCCACACGAATCTTGATAATGTGCATGATGGTGTCAATCGAAAAATCGCGCAAAAATTGGGATTGAAAGATACCTCGGTGCTTTCACCAATGAAAAATACATTGAAGCAACTGTATACCTATGCACCTTTGACGCAGGCCGAAGCTATACGGCAGGCTCTTTACAAAGCCGGTGCCGGAAAAATAGGTCAATATGAAGATTGTAGTTTTAGTGCCTCAGGGTCGGGTACTTTCAAGGCTATTGGCAACGCCAAGCCCTTTGTAGGATCACTACATGTGGCTCACGAAGAGAACGAGGTGAAAATAGAGGTTGTTTATCCGGTGCATATTGAGCGAAGGGTATTACAGGCGCTGCACGATGCCCATCCATATGAAGAAATTGCCTATGGCCTTATCAACATTGAAATACCTAACAAGGATTTAGGTGCAGGCTTGGTGGGTACCTTGCCCAAACCAATCGATGAGAAGCAATTTTTAAAGTTGCTTAAAGCCAATATGAAGGTTCCTTGTATACGGCATACCAAGTTTATCAATAAAAAAGTAAGCAGGGTGGCGCTTTGCGGTGGTTCGGGCAGTTTTTTGCTCAATGATGCCATCCGAGCCGGAGCCGATGTGTTTGTCACGGCCGACTTCAAGTACCACGAGTTTTTTGACGCCGAGTCGCATCTGATGATTGCCGATATCGGTCATTATGAAAGCGAGCAGTTCACCTATGAAATATTTTCTGAACTACTATTGAAAAATTTCACTACTTTCGCAGTCCTTAAGACTTCAGTGGACACAAATCCTGTAAATTATTATTCATAAAATATGGCAGCAGTAAAAGAATTTTCAGTACAAGAACGTTTGGTTTCAATATGCAAACTTCAACGGATCGATTCTAAAATTGGTGAAATCAAAAAATTGCGTGGTGAACTTCCTATGGAAGTGAAGGACCTGGAAGATGAGATTGCAGGCTATAACACACGGGCAAATTCTATTGATCACGAAATAAAGTTGATCGATGATACCATTAAGGAAAAACAAAATATTCAAGCAGAATCTCGAGAATTGCTGAAGAAATACGAAAAGCAACAAGATAATGTGAAAAATAGTCGTGAATTCGAGGCCATTAATAAGGAAATCGAGTTGAATGAACTAGAAATCAAAGCGTGTGATAAGAAGATCAAAGATGCGAACGTAGAAAAAGATGAGTATTTGGCTCAAAAGGCTCAGACGCAAAAGCAAATTGATGACAAGCAAGCTGTGTTAGCGCAGAAGCAGAATGAACTTCAAAAAATTACGGAAGAAACAGAAAAGGAAGAAGCAGAACTGAATAAGAAGAGAGAGAAGTCTGTGACAGCTGTTGAGGCTCGCTTGTTGTTAGCCTATGATCGTATCCGAATGAATTATAAAAATGGATTGGCTGTAGTGCCTGTTGAGCGTGATTCATGTGGTGGATGTTTTAATATGATTCCTCCTCAGCGTCAGTCTGATATTCGTCTTCGTAAGAAAATGACTGTGTGCGAGCATTGCGGTCGTATTTTGATCGACAGCGAATTGAATGATTCCATCGAAATCTAATTTTATTTGGTCGATTCAGTATATCGATCAATCAAATTCATAACCTGTGTTTCAGGAATAACCCATCTTGTGTAAGCAGTTTTCTGCCACATTAGATGGGTTAAATTTTTGCCCTCTATTTTAGTGATGATGTAGTACTTTTGCGGCTCAAAAAAAACAGTATGTCAGTATTTACTTCCTATGATTTCGAAGGCAAGAAAGCCTTGGTGCGTGTCGATTTTAATGTACCTCTCAATGATCAATATGAAATTACTGATGATACGCGTATGCGGGCTTCTATGCCTACGATTGAGAAAATTCTGAATGATGGAGGCTGCGTAATTTTAATGTCGCATTTAGGTCGGCCTAAAGACGGACCTGCTGATAAATACTCGCTGAAACATATCGTATCACATCTAGTCAAGTTGCTCAATGGTCGAACCGTTACGTTTGCCGCTGATTGTATCGGACAAGAAGCTATCGATAAAGCTGCTCACTTGAAAGCTGGTGAGGTTTTACTCCTTGAGAATCTTCGTTTTTATAAAGAAGAAGAAAAAGGCGATATTGATTTTGCCCAACAACTTGCGTCCTTAGGGGATGTGTATGTCAATGACGCGTTTGGAACCGCACATCGTGCCCATGCATCAACGGCGATCATGGCGCAATACTTTTTGCCGGAAAATAGAATGTTTGGCTCCCTCATGAATGCCGAGGTGAGTAATGCTGAGAAAGTGTTACATAGTGCCGAAAAACCGTTCACCGCTATTTTGGGTGGTGCAAAAGTGAGTGATAAAATTTTGATTATTGAAATGCTAATGAACAAAGCCGATACCATCATTATCGGCGGTGGTATGGCATATACCTTCCTCAAGGCTCAAGGTAATGAAATTGGCTCTTCACTTTGTGAAAACGATCGTCTTGATCTGGCGAATGAATTAATTAGTAAAGCTGAAGCGAAAGGCGTAAAGTTGTTGATTCCTGTTGACAGTGTGATAGCTGATAAGTTTGCCGCTGATGCGAACACGCAGGTGGTTGATAATAATCATATTCCTCAAGGATGGATGGGACTCGATATTGCTGAGAAATCAATTGCAACATTCAGCGATGTGATCCACCATTCAAAGACGATCCTCTGGAACGGACCGATGGGCGTGTTTGAAATGGAGAAATTTCAAGAAGGAACCAAAGCCATTGCGCTGTCTATTGCTGAGGCTACCAACAAGGGGGCTTTCTCGTTGATCGGTGGCGGCGATTCGGTGGCGGCCATCAATAGGTTTCACTTAGCAGATCAGGTTTCGTATGTAAGTACTGGAGGCGGTGCCTTGCTTGAATATTTTGAAGGAAAAGAATTACCCGGTATCGCTGCTATAAGAGGATACGTAAATTCCTAAACCAGTATGTCGAATTCCAACACGCCTGTTGTTTGTATCACAACCGACATTTCTAAAATTGATATCTTGTTCGTACATGATTATCTGTCGAATCATAGTTATTGGGCTAGAGGAATTCCATTGGAAACCGTCAGCAAATCGATTGAGAATAGTTTATGCTTCGCCGTGCTAAAGGATGATGTAATGATAGGCTTTGCCAGAATGATAACCGACAAGGCGACCTTTTGCTATCTCTGTGATGTTTTTATAATTGAAGATCAACGAGGAAATGGTTATTCGAAAATCCTGATGCAAACCATCATGGCGTATCCCGAACTGCAGGGGCTCAGACGTTTTATGTTGGCCACAGTTGATGCGCATGGTCTCTATAGGCAGTTCGGCTTTGATGCCTTATTGACACACGAGCGTATCATGGAAATTCAATATCAGGATGTGTATGCCTGCAAACAATCTTAGTGTCAAGTGTAAGGTGAGAATTGATCACATCGTATGTCAACATTCGATACGTCATATTTATCTCTTTTTCTTATCCTAAAAACCGAATTATCCCTTGAGCGATCAGACTTCTCATTGAAAAGATGTTACTTTTACGTTCCGAATTATGAACTCAATGCCTGAGTTTATTGTCATGTTTACTTATTTTTTTATGATGAAAATTAAAACATTCCTTTTGTCCTTCTATATTTGTATGCTTGCTCAATGGATGCTTTCAACCAATGCTTGCGCCCTAAATGTCACGATTATCGAAAGTCAGTCCTATCTCAACACCGATGTCATGGATGTAAAATGGAAAAATATTGCCATAAGTATGGGCTATACGGCCTCTGTGGTGCCGCAAACGACCTTAGATAATTCAACATTTTTTGCTGCCACGGATGTGCTGATTATTTCATCAGGTTCTATTGCCTTGCCGGCCAATAGGGTTGCCACAATCCAACAGTTTTTGCAAACGGGTAAGCCAGTTTTTTTGCAGGGCGAATACCAATGCAGCTTATCTACCAATCAGGCTTTTTCTACCTTGGTAAATACCTTGGGAGGTACTTTTTCATGGGGAGGCACCACCAATGGTATTATGCAAATGAATATCCTAGGCTCGTTTGCCAATGCGCAGATTCCAATTCAGAATCCGGTTTTGGATAATTTTAATTTTGGATGTCATGGCACTGGTTGTGGAATCCAATATTTTCTTGAGCGTAACGGCTTGTTTTATGGGTACTTTTTTTGTCCTCCTAATCCTACCTATGGACGACTTATTCAAATTACCGATCAGGATTGGATTAACGGAAATACCAATGATACACTGATGAAGAATGTCATTACACATCTAGTGGATCCTGCTCTTTGCAGCGCTACTAACTTTACCCCTACGAATCTTGGAAACGATACAACCTTGTGCAATGGCTCGTCGATAACGTTGAATGCAACGAATTCAAATGCAACTTATCTATGGCAAAATGGTTCGACAAATCCAATTTTTACAGTCAACTCGGCAGGCACGTATTGGGTTAGGGTTACCAACAATTGTGGTGTATTTTCCGATACCATTCATATCAATTATGCGCCATCTCCTGTGGTATTTCTAGGCAATGATACAACGTCGTGTGCTGGTCATCCCGTAGTGCTGAATGCAACCACATCAGGTGCAACGTATCTGTGGCAAGATGGGTCTACGAACCCGACTTTTACAGCGATGTTTTCAGGAATTTTTATTGTTAAAGTTACCATAGGCGGATGCAGTGCCCGCGATACGATTATCATTAATTTTTTCCCATCGCCCTTGCTTGAATTAGGAGACGATACAACGCTTTGTGATGGACAAAGTATTCTCTTAAATGCAGGTAACACGCCCGGAGCAGTCTATCATTGGCAAAATGGCGCTGTCACATCAACCTATCCGGTTACGCAGGCAGGTACATACAGTGTGGATGTAACCACTGGTTGCGGCACAGCTACAGATAGTATTCATATTGTATATAAACCTATTCCGGAGGTGTTTATTGGAAATGACACGATAGTTTGTGAGGGGAATTCATTTAGTTTGAATGCCTTTACGCCAAACGCTGCCTACGAGTGGGATGACCAATCGGTGTTGCCTATGCGCAATGTAAACAACGCAGGTTTGTATTGGGTCGATGTGACAGTCGATCATTGCAGAGCGCGAGATTCAATTCAGGTCGATTATCAGCAACGACCAATTGTGTCGCTAGGCGACGATGTAACACTTTGTTTAGGGGATAGTAAACTACTAAATGCGGCGACGCCGAATGCCATGTATCAGTGGCAGGACAATTCAATTGGTTCGACCTACAAGGTGACAGAAAAAGGGTTGTATTGGGTTATTGTGAATGTCAACAATTGCATCGGTTCGGATTCTATTTTCGTAGATTATTATGAGCAGAGTTGTAATTGCAACATGTTGGTACCAAATGCATTTTCGCCGAATCGAGATGGGCAGAATGATGAATTTAAATATCTGGTCAATGAAAATAATATTGAACTAAAGGAATTCATTATTTTCGATCGGTGGGGTGGTCTTGCGTTTAAATCGCAAAACATCAACGATCGTTGGGATGGTGCGATTAAAGGCTCGCCTGCAGACATAGGGGCGTATTATTATCAGATACGATACAAATGTAATTTTACGGGTGAGGAATTTTTCTTGAAAGGGGATGTAACTTTATTGCGATAAGCATCATTAATCACATCGTTCCTGATTGTCGTATTTGTAATGCTGCCAAGCAGGAAGATTCATTGATTTGATAGATTGAATCTTCTTCTTATTCATCTGAATGGATACCTTTAAATTAAAGGAATAATAGAAATCATTTTTTTTTGCATTGCCCCGTTTATCACCTACCTGATATGGATTAGTAGGATCAATCAGGTTTGATTTATTGTTTATAGACGCGGCTGTGGCGGCATCAGACGGGTTAAAATAGGTAGTAAAAAGTGATGGGTCGATATAGGTTGTACTGACATCATCTAGATAATCTGTAAATAGTTTACGACCGATATATTCAAACGAGATACTTGTTTTAGTACCTGTTTTATATTGAATTCCCAAACCATATGGAAGATTGAGCTGAGTCAACTTGTAAGGTTTTTGAGTAGGATATTCTTTCATGCCTTGCCCTTCAGTGCTTAGGGGTTGTAAATCAACCCAAGTATCACCTCTTGTAATAGGATCAACATAACTTCCCTGCGGGTTAAATTTAAACCGGCCAACGCCTCCTAAAAGATAGGGCTGCATAGACCAACGTGTTGCTTTTTTAGTCTGACGAAGAAATTTCAATGGATACATTTCAAGCATGAAAGACCATTCTGAAATCTTGGATTTGAAATCAAGATTGCGTTTGTATCGTTTATAGGCAGGGTCAGTTTCGCTTGTGTAAAATGCATCGCCATCGCTGCCTGCAATACTTCCTGTTGTATATCCCAATCGAAAACCGACGGCTTCTTTTTTTACTTTGCTAATTGAAAATCCGACAAACGAACTTCGTTTCTTAAAGTTTACATCATATAAAAAGCCTTTCCCGATTCCGCTATTGCCACCTAAATCGCCGAGATAGTTAGAAACGCCATAGTAAATAGAAAGAAAGGTGGCTTTCTTCTCGATCGATCGGTTTGTGCTATGATTGTAACTCATTGAGTCTGCTGTCATTGCAACGCAGCGTTGCGCACTAAATGAAAGAAGGAATATGATCAGATGGTATTTCAACAAGAGACTGTGTTTGAATTAAAACTAAACATTTTCTTCTGAATTGCCTAACATCAAATAGGCTTTGATGAACCCATCAAGTTCCCCATCCATCACTGGATTGACATTGCCAACTTCATAATCAGTGCGATGATCTTTTATCATTTTGTAGGGATGAAAAACATAGGAGCGTATTTGTGAGCCCCATTCAATTTTTTTCTTGCTTGAATTTGATTTGTTTTTTAATTCCTCTTGACGTTGCAATTCGCGTTCATACAATTGCGATTTCAACATCTTGACAGCCTTGTCGCGGTTGTCGCCCTGCGTACGTGCTTGCTGACACTCAACAATGATGCCGCTTGGAATATGTTTCAGACGCACTGCGGTTTCCACCTTATTTACATTTTGCCCGCCCTTGCCGCCGGCTCTAAAGAAATCCCATTCGAGATCAGCTGGATTTACGTCAATTTCAATCGTGTCATCGACAAGTGGATAGACAAAAACGGACGCGAAAGAAGTATGCCGCCTTGCATTCGAATCGAACGGAGAAATACGTACGAGACGATGAACGCCATTTTCTGATTTGAGTAAGCCGAACGCGAATGGCCCTTCGATTTCAATGGTAGCTTGTTTAATACCGGCACCATCGCCCCATTGAATATCAATTTCACTCACTTTGAACCCATTCTTTTCGGCATACATACGGTACATACGAAGAAGCATTTCGGCCCAATCCTGACTTTCGGTTCCGCCAGCTCCTGAATTGATGGTCATCACTGCAGGCATTTCGTCTTCAGGTTGATTGAGTGTGCTTTTAAATTCTAGTTCGTCGAGTTTAGTAATCGCATACTCATGACTTTGTTTGGCATCGTCTTCACTCGCTTCGGCATCCTTCCAGAAGTCAAACATAACGGCGAAATCGTCCACAGCGTTTTTGGCATTATCAAACAGGTCAGTCCAGAATGAATTTGTCTTAATCTCTTTAAGAATAGCTGTGGCTCGTACATTATCATCCCAAAAACCTTCAGAAAGACTTAATATCTTATCGTTCTCGATTTTATTTTTCTTTCCTCTTACATCCAGATAGCCCTCTAGTGCGTTTACACGCTCTCTCATTTCTTTGAGTTGCTCTATTGTCATGGCCGCAAATGTAAGAATAAGAAATCAGATGTCGATCGATGTCATACTGAAACAAATAAGTTTCAAAAGGCATCTATTCGATTATAACAAGTCATATTCAACCTATCAACAGGATATCTCAGATGCTAATCAGCCCGTCTAAAATGGCATGTAAAAGCCGTTTTGAAAGGATACTAAATAAGTTACCCACAACTGTGCATTTCTATTTTACCGTGTACTTTTTGAGAACTCTATATTTGAGGAATTAAAAATTGAACGCATGACCATAGAGCAAATGATGTTGCAAAGTGAAGCCCTGATATTTGGTTCAGACCGACCTATCACAGTAAACGATATTGAGCAAATTTTAAATGATTCCATGAATGAGGAAGAGGCCATCGATAAGGAAAAGCTTTCCGGTGCCTTGGATGCTATCGTGGAGAAATATGCTTCTGATTTTTATCCGTTTGAAGTAAGACAGATTGGTGGAGGTTTTCAATTCTTAAGTAAAAAAGATTTTTATCCAACCCTTTCTAAGCTAAATGGAGAAAAGTTTGCGAAAAGACTTTCAAGTGCTTCATTGGAAACATTGTC
>CAIRSV010000105.1 GCA_903881265.1 uncultured Bacteroidota bacterium | reverse complement strand
GGTAAGCAAATGAATCGGTTGCTGCAAGGTGATGTGGGAAGCGGAAAAACCATCGTAGCACTGCTTTGTATGTTGCTCGCTATAGATAATAATTTTCAGGCCTGCCTTATGGCGCCTACCGAAATATTGGCACAGCAACATTTTATTGGCATCACCGACTTGCTGAAAGAAATGAATATCGAAGTGGGCTTTCTCACCGGAAAAGTGAAAGCCAAAGAACGACGATCGTTATTAGAAAAGTTAGAGAGCGGCCAAATGAAAATTCTTATTGGCACACACGCATTGATCGAAGACACGGTGATTTTTAATAATCTTGGTCTTTGTATCATCGATGAACAACATCGGTTTGGTGTGGCACAACGCGCCAAACTTTGGAAGAAAAACGAATTGCCGCCGCATATACTTGTGATGACGGCTACACCTATTCCGCGCACATTGGCCATGACAAGTTATGGCGATCTTGATGTATCTGTTATCAAGAATCTGCCACCGGGGCGTAAACCAATCTCAACAGTGCATCGACCCGAAATGCATCGAGCTAAAGTGATGGAATTTATCAAACATGAAATTGATCAAGGACGACAAGCCTATATCGTGTATCCGTTGATTGAGGAAAGCGAAAAACTTGACTATGAAAATCTATATGCGGGTTACGAACAGGTGAAACAATTTTTCCCCGAACAAACCTATCATATTGCGATGGTACACGGTAAGCAAAAAGCTGACGAGCGTGAATCGAATATGAAAAGTTTCGTGCAAGGTAAAGCACATATTATGGTGGCCACCACGGTGATTGAAGTGGGCGTGAACGTGCCGAATGCAAGTGTGATGTTGATTGAAAGCGCTGAACGCTTTGGCCTGTCGCAATTGCATCAGCTGCGCGGTCGAGTTGGACGGGGAGCCGATAAATCATATTGTATTTTGTTGACCACATCTAAAATTACAGCGGTTGGTAAATTACGGATGCAAACGATGGTCACTGAAACAAGTGGTTTTGCCATCGCTGAAAAAGATCTTGAATTGCGCGGACCAGGTGAAATTGATGGCACCCGACAAAGTGGTGGCTCAGAGTTGAAACTAGCCGATATCATCAAGGATGTCAACCTAATGGAACTGACTCGTCACGTAGCGATAGATCTCTTGCAAAAAGATCCATATCTTGAGTCGCAAGAAAACGCTTCATTAAAGTCGTTTCTGATGACTAGAAAAGACAAGGAAGTATGGAGTAGAATTTCATAAGCAGAAAAGACTCAGGGATCGGCAAGGATGGGATGCTATGTTATTCCTACCCACGATCGATATGCAATCTACGAATCTATTATTATCCTATCTTAAGCGCGTTATTCATTGTTCGGCTACGTATTATTTTATCAATTCGCCTTGAGCAAGTAGATATCGATGGTCGTCGTACGATTGAAGCTGATATCGTTGATCTGCTAAGTTCATCAAACGAGCAAACTGTGATGGTATTCCCGAATCCAGTAAAGGATCTATTGACTATTCAATTTCAAACCAAGCAATGTGCTGACATTGCAATCAATCTGTTGGATCTCAATGGCCACATCGTTCAACGTAATTCCTCTACATCTTCACCTGGCGTGAATCATCGTACAATCGATACGAACGGTCTTGCCGACGGTATCTATGTCATACAACTCTACACCAACAAGGTGATCCTCTTTTCTGACACAATCAGAAAGACTCATTAATGCAATCATTCAAATGGTGTCAACAAAAGACTTTCAACATGATAGCTTTTTCGCGTTGAAATAAAATGCAGTGATCATATCAATCGTTTCTTGTGGGCGTGCCCCGAAAGCGAAAAACTACAGCTCATGCTTCGCCTTGTTTTTCTGCTTCGAGGCCGGGCTGTACGCTTCAATCCACGCGCCTCGCTTGGAAACCACGCGCCTCGCGTGGGATTTTCGCTGCCATCCCTCACGCATCGACGTATCCTATTTACAACATTCATAGAAAGAGCGAAACTTCATACCCTATATTTGCAACATGTCTAAACAACTCATTGTAATCGGTGGCGGTGCGGCTGGTTTTTTTTGTGCTGTCAATGTAGCAAAAGCCAGACCTAATTTGGTTGTGCGCGTACTCGAAAAACAATCGAAGGTATTGCAAAAGGTGAAGGTAAGTGGCGGTGGACGATGCAATGTCACAAACGCATGTTTTCAACCGGCCGAATTGCTGAAAAAATATCCGCGTGGAAAAAATTTTCTGAAGAAAGCCTTCGGTTATTTTTCAACCAAGGATACGATTGCGTGGTTTCAACAACGCGGCGTAGCACTTATAACCGAACCCGATGGACGTATGTTTCCTGCGAGTCATAGCTCCCAAACGATCATTGATTGTTTGTTGAATGAAGCCACTGCATATGGTGTTCACTTGAACCTGAATACCGAAGTGGTGCAGGTCGAAAAGAAGGCGGATCAATTTTATATTTCCCGTAAAAATGCAGACGTCATCATCGCTGATTATTTGGTTGTAGCCTCAGGTGGCTTTCCCAAATCAGCACAATACGAATGGTTGACTTCACTCGGTCATACTATCGAACAACCGAGCCCTTCCTTGTTTACATTCAATACACCATCATCATCGTTGAAAGAACTAATGGGTGTTGTGGTTGAGCATGCTATCGTTAAAATTGAGGGAAGTAAACTGACCGAGCAAGGGCCTGTATTGATTACGCACTGGGGATTGAGCGGTCCTGCAATATTGAGGCTTTCAGCCTGGGGCGCACGAGAACTACAGCAATCATCGTATAGTTTTAAGGTGATTGTCAATTGGCTCGGACAACCTGAGAGTGATATTCGTGAGCGATGGAGTACGATACGCATCAGGCAAGGCGCGAATCGACTCGATGCAAAAAATCCATTCGGTTTGCCTAACCGACTTTGGGATTATTTACTCAAGGAATGCGCTATCAGCGCTCAGATAAAATGGAGTGAGCTGCCAAGTAAAGAACAAAACAAGCTGATTCATATTCTTACCACTCACCTTATTGCAGTCGAAGGCAAGACCACCTTTAAAGAAGAATTTGTTACCTGCGGTGGTATTTCATTAGCAGAGATTGAGCCATCTACAATGGAAAGCAAGTTGGTAAAAGGACTTTATTTTGGTGGTGAAATTATGGATGTCGATGGTATCACAGGTGGATTCAATTTTCAGCATGCCTGGACGAGCGGTTATATTGCCGCAAGCAGTATCGCAAAATGCTAAGTTGCATTAGCAGTATGCAAATAATAGCAATGCCATCTATCCAATCAACAAAAAAAGCGCACCAAGGTGCGCCTTACTATGTTGTATAAAATAAAAAATTATTTTACTTGAGCCAAAATCGATTTGAAAGTTTCTGGTTCGTTCATTGCCATATCAGCCAATACCTTACGGTTCAACGTGATATTTGCTTTCGCCAATTTGTTGATGAATGTTGAGTAGTTCATTCCTTCAGCACGAACAGCCGCATTGATACGAGCAATCCATAATGTTCTGAAATCACGTTTCTTCAATTTACGACCAACAAACTTGTAGGTCATACCTTTCTCCACAACGTTTTTGGCAACGGTAAATACGTTTTTACGTTTACCATAATATCCTTTAGCTTGGGCTAATATTTTTTTCTTTCTGGCTCTGCTTGCTACGGCGTTTTTTGAACGTGGCATATTTTAAAATTTAGACTGTTATTATAACTATGATTAGTTGGAATGAAACCTTTACTTGCTGGAGACTAGCCTCCGATACAAAGAAGACGCTTCACCATTCCAAGGTTTGTTTTGTGTACTATCGTACTTCCACGTAAGTTACGCTTACGGGACGTGGCTTTCTTGGTCAACAAGTGACTCTTAAAAGCCTTGAATCTTTTTACTTTACCACTTCCTGTGATTGAGAATGTTTTCTTCGCACGTGAGTGGGTCTTCATCTTTGGCATCGCTACTATTATTTTAAGGACGGCAAAAGTATAATTTTCTTTCTTAAATGCCAACTATTCGAAGATATTTCTCCTATTTTGTGCGAAATTATGAAAAATGCACTGTTGAAAATGCATCTGGCCGTGTTCCTGTGGGGCTTTACAGGGGTTTTAGGTCGTGCAATCGAACTGAAGGAATTTCCGCTTGTATGGCACAGAACCTGGATGACTGCCGTTATTTTCTTCGTTATTCTGTCGGTTAGAAAAGAATTCGTGAAGATATCATGGGCTGAATTGTTGCGTTTTATGGGCATCGGTTCCATTATTGCCATCCATTGGGTGGCGTTTTATGGCTCCATCAAGTATGCCAATGCGTCTATTGCCTTGACCTGTTTGGCCACTGCCGGCATATTCACAGCCTTACTCGAACCACTCATCTTCAAATCGAAATTTAATATCAAGGAATTATTGGTCGGTCTCATCGCCTTAATCGGTATGTATTGCATCTATCACTTTGAAATTGAATACGCCATCGGCATTGGCTTAGGTGTACTAGCTGCTTTGTTGAGTTCGGTGTTTACCATCCTCAATAAAAAAATTGTCAATGACTACCCATCTCGAGTGGTCGCTTTTTATGAAATTGGTGCCGGCTTTTTATGTCTTACCTTGTTACTGCCTTTGTACCTCTATTATTTTCCACAAACAACTTTTAAGCCGTCTCATATGGATTGGGTATGGTTAGGTGTATTAAGTTTATGCTGCACCGTTTGGGGCCAATCGTTGGCACTTAGTGCGCTTAAAAAATTATCATCGTTTACAACGGTTCTGATGGTGAATTTAGAACCTGTCTACGGCATTTTATTGGCCATTCTGATCTTTCATGAAAATAAAGAATTGGGCTATGGATTTTATATCGGTATCACACTCATCGCGCTGAGCGTAGGTTTGCATACACTCAGTATGTTACTTGATCGGAAAAAGAATGTTCGATAAGTCGCTAACGAATGGTATCAGCTTCTTGTACAATGTTATTTTTTTGGTTTACGCGAGCCGACTACACCAACCAAAAAATACGATTCATTGAATTTCTATGCGTTACGCATCGATTATTGAAATGACATTCTTTTTGTTTTAGACATTGAAAGTATTTATTTTGCAGGGAGTATCAAGTCTATTTTTATACGCTCAGACAACTCGCATCAATGGAGAACACTATAGGAAATCAACTTTCAGAAATTACGTCAAAAATCAAGCGACTGAAGACGCGAAACTTGCGGCTTGAGGCTGAAAATGAGGAACTCAGAAAATCGGTATTCAATTATCTGCAGATGCTTGATGCGCAAAAAAAAGAGACCGAGAAGGCTTCGCTTTCTGTGCAGCACGAAATTCTCGGACAATCGTTAAGCGGTGATAAAAAAGCACTAATGAAGGAGATGGATAAATATATTTTGATGATCGATAAGTGTATCGCAGCTGTGAATGCCAAGATATAAGGAGAACATCGACAAATAAAATCAAAACAACCTGTTGTAGTTTTCAATAGATTTGCAACCTTCTGATACTTGATATCGTTCTCATTAATTTAAACCACGTTGAAACAAACAACATATTTTTCTTTTCAATTTAGTAGGCAATTCGTTTGCATCGTATTGTTTTCCTTTTCGCTTATTCCGGCTAATGCCCAATATTATACTTCGGCGTTTGGTAAAAATGGCCCGACACTAAAAACTGCCTTGCATGGCATTATTCAAGGTCATACGGTAGGTACGTATGCAGATTTATGGGCCGACTATTTTACGACAGATAATAAGGGTGGCAATATAGTCTGGGATATCTATTCCGATATTCCTGGCGGTGCGCCTGCGTATTCGTATACCCTTGGTTCAAGTCAATGCGGTACCTATAATAGTGAAGGTGATTGTTATAATCGTGAGCATATCTGGCCTGCTACTTATTTCAACGACAACCTACCGATGTATACAGACCTTCAAATGATATATCCAACAGATGGGTGGGTCAACAACAAGCATGGCAATTTGCCCTATGGAAATGTCAATACGGTCTCTTGGACTTCGCAAAATGGTTGCAAAACCGGATCGTCTTCTGCCTATGCTGGATCCTTACTCGATGTGTTTGAACCGATTGATTCATTTAAAGGCGATATAGCCCGCGTTTACTTTTATGCAAGTACTCGTTATGAAGGTGAAGATGCCGGTTGGTTGAATTGGGAAATGGCCAATGGAGCCGAACTTACCCAAGATGCGATTGCCATATTATTAGCCTGGCATCATACAGATCCGGTGAGTCAAAAAGAAATTGACAGAAATAATAATGCGTTTGGAATTCAGGGAAACCGCAATCCGTTTATCGACTATCCAGAGTTTGCCGATTGTATCTGGGGCACAGGTGATTGTACAAGCTTAAGTTTGAAGAATGTTGAATTGAATTCGCAGGTAAAAATCTACCCAAACCCAGCGACAGAAAAAATATTTATTCAAGCGAATGAATATTGTACAATTTCATCCTACAGCCTTTATAATCTTGTAGGGCAAAAAATAGCAGAAGGACTTGCTTCGAACAAACCGATAGATATCCAAACCTTCGCAGCAGGCACCTATATGTTGATGTTGAATACAACGAAAGGAGTTGCAACGAAGCTACTTGTTAAAGAATAAACCCAGCGTTTCATGTCCGTTTATAATGATATACTTACTGAACTTGGAAATGTCAAGCTGATTGCCGTTTCAAAAACTAAACCGATCGCGTCGATTAGCATTTTATACAACGATGGACAGCGAATGTTTGGTGAGAATAAGGTGCAGGAAATGACGGAGAAATATGAAGCACTTCCTAAAGATATTGAATGGCATCTCATCGGTCATCTGCAAACTAATAAAGTAAAATATATTGCGCCTTTCGTGACCATGATTCACGCGGTTGATAGTATGAAGCTGTTACTTGAAATCGAAAAGCAAGCAGCTCGCTGTCAACGCACTATCAAGGTGCTACTGCAAATGCATATAGCACAAGAAGAAACAAAATTCGGACTTGATACTAAAGAGCTCATAGAAATTCTTGAATATTATACAAGCAATCCAGACTTGCTCAAGCATATTCGAATTGTTGGTTTGATGGGAATGGCAACAAATACTGATGATCAGAATATAGTTCGAAAAGAGTTCAAAGATCTTGCAAACAAATTTGGTTATGCCAAACAATCGTATCTCGTTGGCTATGACGATTTCACCGAATTGTCAATGGGGATGAGCAGCGATTATAAAATTGCTATTGAAGAAGGCAGTTCGATGGTGCGCATTGGCAGTTTATTATTCGGTCACAGATAATTCATACAATCGATACGTGGCCAACATGCAAATTCCATTCTATAAAAAAATACTGAGTTTTCTCATTCCTGTCACACTTGAAAAGACAATAGGAAATAATATGACTGTGCTGTTGGTGCAGCTCTACGTGAATCAATATATGTTAGTAACTCCGAGAGCGATTTATTCGTATGGTACCCGCTACAATCCATTCAGGAAGCCCTTTGCAGGTATGCAACATGAATTGAAAAAAGTGAATAGTTTCCTCTTGTTGGGTACAGGTTTAGGTAGTGCGCTCAGTATATTGCAACAAAAGTATGCGTTATTTCCAGAGGCAACGCTAGTCGATAATGATGAGGATGTATTGAATTTTAGTCAGAAGTATATGGACTTGAATAGTCGTGCGAATGTTGAATGGGTTTGTCAAGATGCTGTCGCTTACTTGAATTCAACTTCACGAAAATTCGATCTAATGGGTGTAGATATTTTCAAGGATTTAGTGCAACCAAATTTTGTCACAACGACTTCATTTTTCGCACATTGCGCTGCAGCGTTGCAACCGAATGGCACCTGCATCTTCAATATGATACTAGAGGATGATAATAAAATCATTGACATCCAAAAAGCACTAAGCGAACATTTCGCAGAAGTGACGTTTATTCTCGACAAGGTGAACACGTACTTCATCTGTCGACGATAATTATATCACAGCGTATCAATTGTTATTTGCGGATAGCTCGTATTCTAACTGATTTGAAGAAGGTTGGTCTTCTTTTTCTTGCTTCTCATTGACTCAGGAATATTCGAGACAATACTTTCTGTGAATGAAATGGCTAGTTTATTTTTAGTGAAATATTTATTCGTCACCAAACTGATTTCACGCACTGGGGTAGGGTCTTTAAAATAGCGAACTTGCTCCAAAATCTCTTCAGGGAAATCAGCCAAACTCAATTCGGGCAGTATAGTGATGCCTCCGTTGATATCAACCATGCGCATAAGTGACAATAGCGAACCTGAATTATAATTGAAGATGTTTTGAGCGCCATAAAATTTTTGTTTGCCACAAAGATTAACCACCTGAAAGCGCATACAATGTTCATCGCCAAGCGACCACATTTCATTCACATCAATATCTTTTGGATCGATCAGTTTATTCTTCAGAATCTTGTGACCTTTTGAAGCGTAGACAACATACGGCTCAAGATACAACGGGCTTTCTTTGAGCGACTTTTCAAACAATGGCGTACTTAGGATGCCGAAATCAATTTCACCGTCTTTTAGTTTATGAATAATCTGATCGGTATTCATTTCGGTAATTGTGATTTCAACCGAAGGATATTTTTTTACAAATGACTTCAAGGCTCTAGGTACAATACTTGGTGCCACTGTGGGTATGATTCCTATGTTTAACGAACCACTTAGTTCATTTTTCTGAGATGAAATTAACTCGTCAATTTTATCGCGTTCGAACAATACTTTTTTTGCTTGGTCGATAATCGTTTTTCCCATATCGGTGGCAATGATGGGGTGGTGGTTTCTGTCAAAAATTTTGACACCAAGTTCTTCTTCCAACTTCTGTATTTGCATACTGAGAGTTGGTTGTGTTACAAAACATTTTTCAGCGGCCAATACAAAACTTCCGTTTTTCTCAACGGCTACTATATATTCTATTTGAGTAATTGTCATGAAGTAATTTTTTAGGGAATAAAGGTAATAATTCATAAGCATACTCTACTATTATCCTTTCATATAGGGTATTTTTTTGAAAAAAAAGTAGGTTATCGAAGTACTTTTTCTATTTCAGGTGAATATCTCGCAACCTGAATAGTTGAAGGCAGCGCGTAAGCGTCAACCACTTTTCGGCTGATAAACAACGCACAAGATAAATGCAGCGCTTGATGATTTTGTGTGATGTCGCTGTGGTTAATAAAATGAAGGACGTTTCCCCATCACTCCTGCGTGGTAAGGGTAGAATAAAAATCCAGACAACATAAAAATATGATTTACATTTACTTCTGATTATACATCGCAAAAAAATCTAACACAAGTATCATGGCAAAGAGTCAGGACGTCAAGAAGACAACCAAAAAAGAACCGCTAAAAACAGCGAAGGAAAAGAAAGTTGAGAAGCGTGAGAAGAAGGCAAAAAAAGGGTAAGTAATTTTTTAGTGCGATGTTCCTAATCTGTTCTGCGGAGTATGGATAGATCGAACGCCAAACCGTTGTGTTGGATTCAGTTATTTTAAGTTCTTTTGCCGAATACATCTACGTCTTTATTGTTACCCTCATTATGCAGACCGCTTCATTAGCCCAGTTAAAGAAAGAAATTCAATCGATGCCGCACGCTGAGCTCGTGGAGGTATGCGCGCGATTAATTAAATACAAGAAGGAGAACAAGGAACTGTTGACATACATCCTCTTTGAAAGTGGTGATGAAACCTATTTCATCGAAAATCTAAAAATAGAAGTCACTGCAATGTTTATGGAGGTGAATGTAAAGTCGATGCATTGGGCAAAAAAAACCATACGGAAAATACTTCGCACCATTCAGAAATACGGACGGTATTCAGGATTGCCCACCACACAGATTGAATTATTGATTCATTTCTGTCAACAGATGAAGGAGCTTAGGTTGGACTTTACTGAAAGTCTTGCGATGAAAAACCTGCACGCTACTCAAGTAGCGAACATAAAAAAAATAGTAGGCACATTGCATGAAGACCTTCAATATGATTACAAGGAAAGGATTGATATGCTTGCACTATAATGTTATGAAAAGTGAAATAGGGTAGTTAGTGAATATTCAGGCTGTTCGACATGTTAGGCTTTTGCGCATGTCGAACGGAAGATCATGAAGGTTCTATGAACCTTATCTCCAAGGGACTCAAAAAGCCCGAGGATTTACTTCTCGAAGCGACTCCATAAATATACACATCTCGCTCTAACTATCACCCTGTCGAACAGTAAGTATGAATTGTTTAAACCATGTTTTACCTATCCAAAAATAAAAAAGGGTTTCAATTCGATGAAACCCTTTGTGTTTATGGTGTGGAGGATAACGGATTCGAACCGATGACCTCTTGCATGCCATGCAAGCGCTCTACCAACTGAGCTAATCCCCCGAAAAAAAGAACAAATCTCAATTCGTTAAATCGCTGAAATAGCAAGTGTTTGCCTATTAATCAACATTATCTATTGGGGAGGCAAATATAGAATCAATCTGCAAATAAAAAGTATTATTTTTGGACAAAATTAATTTCAATGTGGGATCAAATACTGCAATATCTCTATCTTAAAAAGAAGGATCCAAATGCGCCTGTCAATACAAACATAAAACTTATGCACGGCATGAACAGGGTCTCCATCATAGTGTTCTTGTTTGCGATCTTGTTAATGATTTTTAGAGCCATCTTCAAGTAATAGGTTGTGAATGATGACAGCGGTTTTTTTACTCGCCCCGCCTTGTCGTAATATGTCGGATAACTCGGCATAATCATTTCGTAGCTGATTCTTTCGAGTGGCATCATACAATAACTTTTCGAGTTCAGCTTTTACGTTGTCAACAGTCATGTCGTGTTGAATTAATTCAAGGACACTTTCACGATGCAGAATCAAATTCACCAAGGATATGTAGTTCACTTTCACCAATCGTTTTGCAATCGCATAGGATATTCCATTAGCAATGTAGCAAACCACTTGCGGCACACCAAACAAGGCTGTCTCCAAGGTCGCTGTCCCCGAAGTGACAATGGCAGCCTTCGCTACTTTCAGGATGTCGTAGGTCTTGTGTTGCACAAGCTCAATACGATGGTCCTTAAGATAAGGTTGGTAGACATCTCTATCCAAATTCGGTGCTTGTGCAATCACTAATCTGTATTCGGTCAATGCCTTTGTTGCTTCCAACATGATAGGTAGCATCTTATCAATTTCCTGCTTACGGCTGCCTGGCAGTAGCGCAATAAGATTGTTTCCTTCGATGGAAGAGGCGACCGATTTTTCATATTCAATCACATCCACTGTGGGATGTCCAACATAATCAACGGTTACATTCTTTGTGGCATAGAAATCTTTTTCAAAAGGCAGAATGCAAATCATACGATCAACATATTGTCGCACAGTTTCGACTCTGTTTTCTTTCCAAGCCCAAACAGTGGGCGAGATATAATAGGCAATTTTAAACCCTTTTATTTTGCCCCATCTAGCCATCCTTAAATTGAAACCCGGATAATCGACACAGATAATGACATCAGGATTGAAGTGCAGAATTTGTTTTTTACACAGACTGAAATTTTTTACGATCTTACCGATATTCATCAGCACTTCAACAAAACCCATAAAGGCGAGTTCGCGAATATGTTTTTGTACTTCGACGCCTGCAGCTTGCATCTTATCGCCGCCCCAACCTTGAATGTCAGCCTCCGGATCTAGTGCTTTTAATTCCTTCACCAGATTGCTTCCATGCAAGTCTCCACTGGCTTCGCCTGCTATGATAAAGTACTTCATTTAGAGCAAATGAAATTTATAGGTCACAGCTAGTAAGGCATAGAGTGTAATCGCAATGAAAATTCCTCGTAAGGTTAGATACAATTTTCTGTTTTTGTAGTATGTGATTAATGGAATGCAAGCAATGAGTCCAAGGGAAATCACTTTTGAAATATTGGGTTTATTCGTTTTGAGTAAATAAATAAAATCTGTCAGCGATACATTTTGCGGCATATACTTGATGACAAATAAAAGTAAGATGCCAAGCAGTGGCACGATGACGCCGAGTAAAAAACCGAATGCTGCGTTGTTTCTAATCATCGTGCAAATATAGTGTTTCACCAATAGAAAGGCACCTTGAAAATAAAACAGTTGGTATCGATTCGCGTTGCTAGACTATCATGATGAACACTGTATCCGCTGATTATACCATTGAATTGCCCCATTATTAATTTGTCCTTATCTTCGCTTTCATTTTAGTATATATGAATAAAATATTGGTTGCTAATCGGGGAGAAATTGCCTTGCGTATTATGCGCACGGCCAGCGAAATGGGCATTAAAACCGTAGCTGTATATAGTGAAGCAGATGCTTCAATGCCTTTTGTCAAATTTGCAGATGAAGCGTTTTGTATCGGTCCGGCACCATCATCACAATCCTATTTACTCGGCGATAAAATTATTGAAGTCGCCAAGGCTTGCGGAGCAGAAGGCATTCATCCCGGGTATGGATTCTTAAGTGAAAACGCTAAATTCAGTCAGGCCGTAACGGATGCCGGATTAATTTTTATCGGACCAACCGCTTCGTCCATCGAAACGATGGGGAGTAAAATAGGTGCCAAACAAGCCGCTAAAAAGTTTAACGTACCGATGGTGCCCGGAACAGATACACCGTTGAAGGATGCAGTCGAAGCGCACGAAGTAGCGCAGCGGACGGGCTTCCCGTTATTGATCAAAGCAAGTGCTGGCGGGGGTGGCAAGGGAATGCGTATTGTGCGTCATGCCGATGAGCTTGAAGAACAGATGCAGATGGCAAAAAGCGAGGCGTTGAATTCCTTCGGAGATGATAGTGTCTTTATAGAAAAATATGTCGGTTCGCCTAAGCATATCGAGATTCAGATACTAGGCGATACGCAAGGAAATTATCTATATCTCTTTGAACGTGAATGTTCTATTCAGCGTCGACATCAGAAATTGATTGAGGAAGCACCCTCATCGTGTCTTACGCCCGCCGTGCGCAAAGCAATGGGCGAAAGTGCTGTGAATGTGGCGAGGTCTTGCGATTATCATGGAGCGGGTACTGTTGAATTTCTGGTGGATGATGACCTTAATTTTTATTTTCTAGAAATGAATACTCGTCTACAAGTTGAACATTGTGTGACAGAAATGATTACGGGCATCGATTTGGTGAAAGAACAAATTAATGTGGCGAGAGGCGAAACGCTACATCTAAAACAAGCCGACTTGCATATCCATGGTCATGCGGTTGAATTGCGTATCTGCGCCGAAGATCCGTTGAATAATTTTCTTCCGGATATCGGCAAACTAGAAGTATATAAACGACCATCAGGCGAAGGTGTCCGTATCGACGACGGGTATGATGAGGGCATGGATATCCCGATTTATTACGACCCGATGATCGGCAAACTCGTGGCTTGGGGAGCAACTCGACAAGAAGCAATCGACCGCCTTGGCATCGCGATAGCACAATTTCGTATCAATGGTATCGAAACTACCTTGCCTTTTGGGGCATGGGCAATCAAACAACCGGCGTTTACAGAAGGGAAATTTGATACGCATTTTATTGAGAAATACTATACGCCCGAACTTCTTGAAGTCTTTACTGCTGAAGAACAAGAGATGGCGGCTGCGATGGCGGTGCACATTTTTGAGCACGTCAATAAACCAATGAAAGCACTTGATCCGGTGACCACCAAATGGAAACATCGTTTGCATCTGCGGTAGCATTTATGCGCACAGTGAAGATTAATTTTACTTTTAAACTGAGTTTTTAGATTTTTGTTTATCTTAGTGGCTTCATAAAAAATAAACATGAAAAGAATAGCGTCTATATTGTTTTTTGCCTTTGCGATGCTCGTGAGTATCACTTCCTGCCGTAAATATGAGGAAGGTCCGAATGTTAGCTTCCGTACTAAGAAGGCAAGGATTACCAATAACTGGAAATATGAAAGTGCGCAAGTGGATGGCGTTGAGGTTTCGTTGGATCCGTATTATGCCAAACAAAAACATTATTTCTACAGAGACGGTAAGTATATCCAAACAATCATAGATCCTGTAACCCTTGAAGCGCGTAACGTACAAGGAAATTGGGTGTTGTATGATAATGATCGTAAGATTGCTATTACAGTGAAAATTCCACCGGCTAATTTGGACAGTACCACCAACTACAATATCCTCAAGTTGTTTGAAAAACAGATGTGGTTGCGTACTACCGACAATGCCCGCGAATATCATTTCGCACCTTTCGAATAATCACTTAGAGTGTTGCTATTGTGAGAAAACGGATTCATGCATTTATCGAATTTTTTTATTTCGACTTCGTTCGGTTTATTCCGTTGCAAACCTTCAAGTATTTGGCTTGCGGTGGCAGTACAGCAATGCTTGACCTAGTTATTTATTTCATCTCGTATAATTTTGTGTTTGATAAAATGCCGATTCATGTGTTAGGAATGACAATCCCTGCGCACATTTCAGCCTTCATGGTCTCTTTTACTGTAAGTTTTCCAATGGGTTTCATCCTAAGCAAATTCGTGGTGTTTACGACCTCAGAATTACGTGGGCGACAGCAATTATTTCGTTACGGACTCACTGTATTGAGTTGTATTGGGTTGAATTATCTTTTTCTAAAACTTTTTGTAGATGGTTTTGGGTGGTATGCCACTCCGTCTAAAGCAATGACCACCTTAGTTGTAGCCGTGTATAGTTATTACACGCAACAATATTTTTCGTTTAAGGTGAAAACTAGAGGTGTGCAGCGTTAACTTTACACACGCACTCGATTTTATTACGTACGTTTTATCCCTCACAATGAAGATTACCATTCTCGGCAATAATTCAGCCCTTCCTGCTTACGGCCGTTTTCCTACAGCACAGATTATTGAAATCAATGAACAGTTATTTCTGATGGATTGTGGCGAAGGCGCACAAATGCGTATGCAGCAGTTTGGTATTAGAAGCACCCGTATCAATCATATCTTTATCAGTCATCTTCACGGCGATCATTTCTACGGATTGGTTGGTTTTGTTAGCAGCTTGTCGTTATGGGGTCGTGAGAAGGAACTTGCTATTTATTGCCCAGCTGAAATTAAAACGTTTCTTCAACTGCAATTGAAATGGGATCTTGGCTTTCAGATTATCTATCATATTATCAGTGATTCAGAACGAACGATACTGATTGATGAAGAAAAGTTTCAAGTATCATGCTTTCCGGTGTATCACAGCGTGCCGACGCACGGATTTAAGTTCATTGAGAAAAAACGGAAACGTATTTTACTGCCGACTAAATTACAAGAATACGAAGTGCCAAAATATTTTTACAAGAACCTCACCGAAGGCGAAGATTATCGTTTGAAAAATGGCGATGTGGTGAAGAATGATTGGGTTACCCAAGACGGTCACCCTAATAAGGTCTATGTCTTTTGCGCTGATACTCGATATGCACCTGAACTATGTGATGATCTTCGTGATGCCGATATTATCTATCACGAATCGACGTACCTCGAAAATGATCAGCACAAGGCCACGGAGCGTTTTCATTCCACTGCGCGCGAAGCAGCTTCGATAGCAAAGCAAGCAGGTGCTAGGAAATTATTGCTCGGCCATTTTTCATCGAAGTATAAAGATCTTCAACCGTTTATCGATGAAGCCTCAACGGTATTTGAGCCGGTTGAATTGGCCATCGAAGGACGTGTGTTTGAGATCTAGAAGGCTTACGGTAAAATCAAGATAGGGCAGTTTGGAATCACCCATTTATATAATTCATCAATTTCAAAATCTGAAACGGCTATACAACCCAATGTCCAGTCGGTATTCAGAAATTGCTTTTCCTGTAGCTTGCTATGTCGATTCGGAAAGCCGTGTATTTTGATATCACCGCCAGCACGTTTGCCATGTGCAGCTGCATACATTGAATCGGCGGCATTCGGATAAGAAATGCCGAGGTTGGTATGATAGGCACTATTGGTATCCCGGCTGTTGATATAATAAAGGCCCTCCGGAGTTTTCATATCTCCTTCAACTTGTTTCTTGCCGATTGATTCTTCTCCCAATGAGATTATATATTTTTTCACCTTCTTACGCTGATGATAGGTAACGAGTTCGCGTGTTGATTTGAATACCACCATACTGTCTATAGGCTCATTCACTTCAAGAAAAGTTTCGTAGTAAGTAGCCCGACGATTCTCTTGCGCCTGCGAGCAGGAAGAGATTGTAATCAGCAGTAGAATAAAATATATTTTTTGCATGTGTTTGTAATTCGGTAAACTAATTAATTTCTTCGTTCAAAATGATAAGATCAACTCATCCTTATTAACTATATCGTGTATCATTTAAATAAATCGGTCTTGTACGTCGGTGGTCGGTAGCAGACAGGTTGCTGATTTGCCAAACCAAGCATATCGATTTCGTGCAATCAAATGATAGAGGGCATCACGCAGCGGTTTAGGAATGATACGCAGTGCATAAAAT